>SXUH01000254.1 GCA_005791855.1 Bdellovibrionales bacterium | reverse complement strand
GTCCATGGCGCGCTCTTCGATCTGCTTCCAGGTGAGCGCCCCCGACGGTTCGTCAATGAGGATCAGGGCGAGGATCGAGGACGGGGTGATCGGCATGCCCCGGCCCACGGCCTTGAAGCAGTCGAAGGCCAGGGTCTGGGTGGCTTCCTTGATGTCCCCCTGGTAGCCGTCCATGACGATGCCCTCGCCGAAGTGGATGTGGATGGTGCCCAGGCGCTTGTTGAAGAGCTTCAGGAGCTTGAAGAGCTGGGTCGCCTTCTCCGGCTTCTTCTTCCCGCCGCCGAGCTCCCGGGCGTGGGCCTTCTCCTCGGGGATGTGCTCGTGGGCGAGGGAGACCGGGATGAACATCAGGGGCTTGGCGTCCTTGAGCTGCGAGTGCGCCTCGAGGAGCATCTGGAAGAGGCCGTACTTGGGCTTCAGGAGCTTCCCGGTCCGGGTCCGGCCCCCTTCGAAGAAGAACTCCACGATCTGGTCGGACTGGAGGAGGTAGAAGATGTAGGCCTCGAAGGTCAGCTTGTAGAGCTGGTCCGAGGTGAACGAGCGCCGGATGAAGAAGGCGCCGGTGTTCCCGAAGAACTGGCCCAGGGGGAAGACGTTGAGGTTGATCCCCGCGGCCACCCGGATCGGCATCTCGAAGTTCTTGAACATGCTGTAGGTGATGGCGACGTAGTCGGCGTGCGACTGGTGGTTCGGCACCAGCACGATGTGGTACTTCTCCTTGAGCCGGTGGAAGTCCATCCCCGGAGGGATCTCGAGGTTCACCCCGTCGTAGAGCTTGAGGAAGGTGGTGTCGAGGAACTTGATGGTGGACTTCACCACCGTCGGAGAGAAGTTCCCGTGGATCTCCTTGAAGAGCTTCCGGACCTTCTTGACGTCCCCGTCCTTCCCGCCGATCCGCTGGGCGAGCCGGGGGTAGGCCAGGACCTTGTCGAGTACGGTATCTAAAAACATCAGAGTAGCCCGTGGGGTTTGGATTCTTGCATGCCCGAGGCGGTCATTTCCATGAAGCGGGCGTTGGCGTTGATCTCGGCGATGGTGTTGGCGTTGACGTAGGTCATGCCGGAGCGGACGCCGCCGCAGAGTTCGTGGACGATGTTCTCCACCGAGCCCTTGCACGGAACCCAGCGCGCCTCCCCTTCCGCGGCCATGCCCTTCGGGAGCTCGCCGCGCCAGGAGACCTGGGCGTCCTTCGAGGCCATGCCTCGGTAGCGCTTGCGCCCGCCTTCGATCTCCCCCGGGGTCTCGAGGCAGCCGGAGAGCATCGACCCGAGCATCACGGTCTGCGCGCCGGCCGCGAAGGCCTTGACGATGTCTCCGGAGGTCTTGATCCCTCCGTCGGCGATGACGGGGATGCCGCTCTTCTTGGCTTCGAGGACGCACATGGCGACGGCCGTGAGCTGGGGGACGCCGCAGCCGGTGATGATCCGGGTGGTGCACATGGACCCGGGGCCGATCCCGACCTTCACGGCGTCGGCGCCGTGGTCGATGAGCCGGCGAACCCCGTCCGGCATCGCCGTGTTTCCGGCGATCACGTCGATCTTCGGGTACTTCTTCTTCACGTAGCTGAGGGTCTCGAACATCATCACCGAGTCGCCGTGGGCGATGTCGATGGTGAGGATGTCCACTCCGGCGTCCGCCAGGAGGTCCGCCCGCTTCATCCCGTCTTCCTTCACCCCGATGCTGGCGGCGACGGGAAGGCCCAGGGGCCTCACGGTGGCGGCGCTGAGCTTCACCTGCCGGACCTGCTCCTCGGGAGTCATGAACCGGTGGAGGATCCCCAGGCCCCCGAGCTCGGCCATCTTGATGGCCATGGCGGATTCGGTGACGGTGTCCATGTTCGCCGAGATAATCGGCGTCTTGAGCGTATGGTTCTTGGTGACCCGCGAGTCCAGCTGCGGCGAGCGCCGGGAGTTCATCTCCGAGTGCCTCGGCATCAGGAGGACGTCGTCGAAGGTCAGGCCCTTGGACCGTTCCAGGATTTCCGCGGCGGAGAAAATTAATCCCATTGATTCTTCCTTCGAAAGAATGATTTCAGGAGGCTCTAGTTTGCCAAAAGAATCATCCTTAGAGAAGAATCAAACAGACTAATTTTTGCCGCAGCCGCGCATTAAAGTGCGGGAATCGTTAGATACAAACCTGGCTACCGAGCCGCTGGCCGATCTGCACGGATCGAAGAGAAGCTTCGACGGCCTTCTGTAAGGCGTCCTCTCGGGAGACAGCGCTGGTGGTGGTTTTCTCTGGAAGATCCACGGTGGTGAGGTTCGGGTAGAGGTCGATGGAGACCTTGCTCGTGACCACGTCCTTCCCGCCGATCCGCTTCGACGCGAGCTCGGTGAAGGTCACGGTGGCGATGACGTTCTTCGAAGACCGGAAGAAGCCGTTCATCCCCAGCTTGATGTCGACCTTCTTCGCCCAGAGGTCGGCCTGGACTTCGTCGATGCCCGCGGCCACGGCCTCGATGGACTTCTCTCCGTAGTCGGTGAGGTCGTACATCACTCGCACCTTGCAGCCGGAGGCCAGGGCCGAGGTGACGTTGAAGAGGACTGCGAGGGCGACGAGGATCGGGTACTTCATAGAGGCTCCGTGGTTTTTTGAAAAGTATACGAGGGAATCGAGCGGCCCACCCATCTCGTGCAAAAATTACATAGTCCTCGGATCGGCCAATTAAAGCGATGTAGGCCAGTTTAAAGCTGTTGCAATCGTCGCCGTCTCTTCAAATAATAGTATTCTCGCGTACATGGAGGTACAAATGATCGAGCGGGTCCCGGCACTTCTTCTGGCATCGGCGATGCTTGTTTCCGTCTCTGGCTGTGGGAAGAAGAGCGGCTCAGGGAGCTCAGAGGCCGCGAAGGTCCAACCCGTCACCCCCCTACCGGAACTCCCGGTGGAAGACGTCATCCCGAGCGCCTTCTTCAACGTCGAGTTCGCCGACCTCAATCCTCAGAAGTACACCATCAAAGGGACGGGCCAGATGAGCTACCTCGGCGACGACTTCACCGTTTCCCTGGAGATGGCCAAGGTCCCGCGCAGCAGGTCCATCACTCAGCGGGTCTTCAATGGCCGGTGCCCGGACGCGGCCTCCGACGCCAACGGCGACGGCTACATCGACCTCGCCGAGGCCATCGAGACCCTGGGCCACCCGATCATCGACCTCGACCGCAACATCAACACCCGCACCAGCGGCCGGGGAGTGTTCCCGGTCTCCGACGCCCTCGGGATGTACTCCTACTCGCAGAAGGGGCTCCTCACGCGGATCCGCGAGGACGTGCGGAAGGTCCTGGGACCGGACGCGGAGATCAGCCTCGGCGACTCGGTGGTGCTGATCCAGGGCCTGCCGCGCTCCTACACGCTCCCGAAGACCGTCGCCAGCATGGATGGGAAGCCGGCCATCGAGACCCTCCCCCTTGCGTGCGGAAGGATCCGCGAAATCATCGAGTGAGGCCTAGGGTTTCCCGCAGATGGGACTCATGCAATCCACCACCGAAACGGCGTAGCAGCTCGGCTGCTCCCCGCTCACCTCGCACTTGATCCCGAAGCGGGCGAACATGGTGAGGGTTGGTTTGTAGGCCAGGATCTTCTTCTCCGAAGACACGACTCCGGAGGAGTTCGGTTTCCGGATGGTAGAGAGCTTCGCGGAATCAGCGGCGTTGAACCTCACGTAGAGGATGTTGGGAGACCGGCCGAGGGCCACCTGGGTTCCGCCGGGGATGGCCAGGCGATCGTCGATGGCGATGGAGCAGTTCGCGTCTACATTGCTCTCGGCGATGACGTTCGCCCCGCACTGCATGCGGAAGGCCCCGTCCTGGGAAAAGAAGTCCATCCGGTACTGCCCGATCCCGGTGGCCGTGGAAAGGGCCTTCAGGCGATTGAAGAACTTCGCCGAGTCTTTTTTACTGAGGCTGATGTCCTGGATGGTCGCCTGGGCGAAGAGATCAAACGAAAGCAGGGCCGCCGAAAGTAGAATGAACCGTTTCATATTTCCCCTTTAAAAAAAGACTAGGAAAAAAATAATCCGGTGGGAATCCTCGGTCAATTAAAGGGAACCTAAATCATTCATGCTTGGCGTGGAAGTTCTCGATGGCCCCGGCCATGAGGAACGAGTGGGCCCGGATCTTCCGGAGGGCCACCACCATGTCAGAATAAGTCAGGGCCGTCACCGGCAGGTAGGTTCCCTTGGAGATCCGATCCAGGTGCTTCTCCCGCATGCTGTCGGCCCACAGCTGGAGCTCGTGGGACTTGGCTTCGATCTGGCTCATGTCCAGGGCGGCACTGCTGTCCAGGCCGCCCGCCACCAGCTCGAAGAACTGCCAGACGTCGTCCATGAACTTGAAGAACTCCGTCCGGCTCTCCCCGGCCAGGGACTCCGAAGCCTTGAAGCGCTCCCGGTAGTTGGCCAGGCGTTCGATGTAGTCGGCCACGGACTCGAGCTCGTCGGTGATCTTGATCATCGCCTGGATCTGCTCGGACTGGTGGTGGGACATGGGTTTTTCCATCACGTAGCAGAGGAAGACGGTGATCTCCTTGTGGATGTTGTCGGTGATCCGTTCGTAGTCCACGATCTTGGCGAGCATCTTGGCGTCGAAGACCTCCGCGGACCAGAACTCCCGGTTCAGGCAGTACATGCGCTCGATGATGTTCTTCATCTTCCGGAGCTCCGACTCGGCCTGGGCCATGGACGCGGCGGGGAGCATGTTCGACGGGTCGCCGAGGACCAGGAGGTGGGGGACCTCTTTCTCGTGTCGGTCCGGGGTCACCTTGGTGAGGAGGGCGGCCAGCTGGTTACTGAAGGGCAGGAAGATCAGGGCCCCTGCCAGGTTGAAGAAGGTGTGGGCGAAGGCGATGTGCTGGGCGACGTAGGGCTTCGTGCCATCCGCCGCCAGTTCCATGGGGGAAAAGGGCATGACGAAGTCCACGAAGCTGATGAAGTGGGTCAGCACCGGGAGGGTGAGGAGGACGCCGATGATCTTGATGAACGCGTGGGCCAGGGCGGCCCGGCGGGCGTTGACGGTGGCGCCGATGGAAGCCAGGATCGCGGTGATGGTGGTTCCGATGTTCTCCCCGAGCACCAGGGCGATGGCGGTGTGGAACGGGATGATGCCGGAGATGGCCAGGGCCATGGTGATCCCGAGCATGGCCGTGGAGGACTGCACGATCATGGTGAGGAGGCACCCCATGGTGATGGTGGCGATGTAGGACCCGGTGGAGCTCCCGGCGAAGTACGCGATGGACTCGAGGAAGGCGGTGTTCTCTCTCAGCGGGTTGAGGGCCACGCCCATGAAGTGCAGGCCGATGTAGAGCAGGCCCAGGCCCACCAGCGCGCGGCCCAGGTGGAGCCACTTCTCCGTCTTCGAGAAGAGACCCGGGACGAAGCCCAGGCCCACCAGGAGCAGGGCGAACTTTCCGATGTCCAGCGAGATGATCCAGCCGGTGATGGTTGTTCCGAGGGTCGCTCCGAAGATGACCCCGATGGCCTGGGTCAGGTTCATGAGGCCCGCGTTCACGAAGCCCACGGTCATGACCGTGGTGATGGAAGACGACTGGATGAGGCAGGTGACGATGAGGCCCACCCCGAAGGCCATGAGCCGGCTCGAGGTGATGGAGTTGATCATCTTCCGGATGATGTCCCCTGCTACCGCCTGGAGCCCGTCGGACATGAACTTCATCCCGAAGAAGAAGATCCCGAGGCCCCCGAGCAAAGTGTAAAAGGTACTAAAAGCTTCCATCGACTCTCCTATAAGACCAGTGTAGCGGCTACTCCATCCAAGCGGCAAGGCCGATTGGAATGATAATGTAGAGAATTGTATCGCGAACTAAGTAAAATAAAAAAAAATATACAAAAGCCTTGGGCCCCTTTAGGAACAGGCGCTCGAGCCCCAGGTACTGGGCCTTCTTGGACATGGCCACCATGAATTTCGTCTTTCCATAGTGCTTAAAGAAGAAGGAAATGGCCCCATCCACTTTCCGATCAAAGGCGATAAACCGAGTTTTTAACCACGTGGACATAGGTGAACCTAAACGGAGTAACATTAACAAAAAATGAGATAATGATATTGTGAAGAATGTGTCAAGAAAACCAGCCAGTCTTTAAATTTTGTTTAGGCTCTAAAACCTTTCGATTCTATAGCTTATGACACTTCCATGACAAATTTCCTTCAGGATTTAAGTAGACTCGTCTCATGTTAAATACTTTACGGTTATGGAACTTTAATACGGGCACCCTGCCTGAGGGGGAGCTCCACCATAGCAGCTTTGTCCTCAAGACCTGTCAGCGGACCCTCGTGCTCGCCATGGACCAGTACCCGTTCCACCACCAGGTCCTTCCGGAGCACGAGCTCCAGACCGGCTCCGAAGCCTACCTCTTCTTGCTTGAAACCATCTGTGGACTGAAGAGTAAGCTCATCGGCGAGAATGAAATCGTGGGCCAGTTCAAGGAAGCCTACAAGATCTACGCGGCGTCGACCCTCAAGGACACGCGGCTCCTGCTCATCCTCGAGAAACTCTTCAAAGACGCCAAGGATATCCGCACCCAGTACCTCATTGGGATTTCTCAGAAAACCTACGCCTCCCTCACTCGCCGGCACCTGATCCAGAAGGCCCGGGCCACGGAAGTGGTGGTGGTCGGCTCCGGGCAGCTGGCGGAAGACCTCATCAACCAATTTAAAAAGAAGGCCCAGGTTGCCATCTGTGCCAGAAACACCGAGAAGGTGGCCCAGCTTGCGAAGGCCCATTCCCTCAAGGTCATCCCGTGGGAGGAGCGTCACACTCTGGTAAAGAGCCCCTTCCTTGCCAACACCGTGGGCCACGCCTCCGTGCTCTTCGACGAGGAATTCTTCGACCAGTGGGTCGGGAGCAACTCCAGCCGCCTCTTCGTTGACCTAGGAAGTCCGTCGACCATCAAGACCTCGCTCACTCTGGAAGAGGGCGTGGTTCGCCTGGATGACATCTTCAACGAAGGCGCCGTCGTCCAGGGTCAGAAAGAGCAGCAGATCGCTCTGGCCCGGGCCGCCATGCTCAGTATCACTCTGAAACGGCGGGAGCTCTTTGAGCAAAAATTAAACAAGGCCGGTGACCTTCTGTCTCCTCAAATCACCCTAGACGTGAGATACCTCTAGGTACTATGGCTACTTACAAAATCGGTACCCGGGGTTCGCTGCTCGCAGTGACCCAGTCGACGTTGGTGAAGAACCAGCTCGAAGAGATCTCCGGCGAAAAGTTCGAACTCGTCACCATTAAAACCCAGGGCGACGAGATCACCAACAAGCCCCTCTGGCAGCTCGAAGGGAAAGACTTCTTCACCAAGGAGTTGGACGAGGCCCTGCTCAAGGGCGAGGTGGACTTCGTGATCCACTCCTACAAGGACCTGGGATCGGTGCGACCGGCGGGGATCAAGCTCGCGGCCGTCACCGAACGGCGCTTCGCCCACGACATCCTCCTCATCGAAAAGAAAACCATCGGCCTCTTCGCCAACTGGCAGGGGCCCTTCGTCGTCGGGACCTCCTCCCCGCGGCGGATCGTGAACCTCTCCCGGTCGCTCGGGCCCTACCTCCCCTTCGCGGAGAGGACGAACCTCACCGTGGCCTGCGAAACCCTCCGCGGGAACGTGAACTCCCGGATCAAGAAGCTCAAAGACGGAAAGTACCACGCCATCACCCTCGCCCTGGCCGGCATCGAACGGCTGGCTCACACGGAGAAGTCCGCCCAGGAGCTCCGGGAGCTCCTCTCTGGGCTGAATTACTTCGTCCTTCCTCAGAGTGTCTTCCCTTCGGCGGCCTCGCAGGGAGCGCTCGGGATCGAGCTCCGGGAGAACCGGGATGACGACGGGAAGCTCCTGAAGATCCTCCAGCACCTGGTGCACGAGCAGACGGTGGAAGAGGTCCTCCGCGAGCGGAAGGCCTTCAAGGACTACGGCGGCGGCTGCCACCTGGCGGTGGGGATCCACGTGAAGAAGGTCGGAGAGACCTACCTCCATGTTCACAAAGGTGAGGCGGACGGGAAGGTCATCGATGAGAAATGGCTCGAAGGCGTCACCCACCCTCCCCTTCCGCCCGGGAAGAAACTCTTCGTCGGACTGCCGAGGGGCGAGAGAGCTGGAGTGGTCTACGACCAGTACCTTCGGAAGGTCGCCGCCGAAACGAAACAGAACCTCAGAAACAAGCACGCGTTCGTCACCTCCCGGTACTGCATCCCATCGCTCTCGGGCGAGGACGCTCAGGCACCGGAAGGGATCTGGGCGGCGGGGACGAAGACCGCAGCTCTCCTTGCGAAGGAGGGCTTCTGGGTCAACGGGACCTCGGACAGCCTGGGGACGGCGGACCTCCTAAGCCTGCAGTCGTCCCGCGCCCTTCAGATGATGTCACCCCACCTCCGGACCTTCAAGGTGCTCACCCACGAGAGCGGGACCTCGGACCTCGGGGAGGTGGTCGGGTGCTACGAAAGAAAGACAACAGACGTGGACAAGGCCTACGAGCGAAGCCTCGAAGCCGTCGGCGCCTGCTTCTGGACGAGCTTCGCCCAGTACGAAGCCTTCCTTAAGAAATTTCCGTTCCTCGCCGGGGCCCGCCACTTCTGTGGCCTGGGGAAGACCTGGCAGGAATTCTCCCGACGGAAGCTTCCGGTCGCGGCCCTGGCGAGCATGGAAGACTTCTACTCCCTCCAAAAGGACTAACCGATGAACTCCAAAGACCTCTTTGAAAAATCCCTCAAGTACGTTCCCGGCGGAGTCCACTCTCCGGTGCGAAGCTTCAAGGGTCTCCACACCACTCCCCGCTTCATCAACCGCGCCCGGGGGGCGAAGATCTGGGACGAGGAAGGGGTCGACTACGTCGACTTCTGCATGAGCTTCGGCCCCCTGATCCATGGCCACCAGGATCCGGAGATCAAGGAAGCCATCATCCGCGCCCTGGATAACGGCTGGTCCTTCGGGGCCTGCGAGAAGTACTCGCTGGAGCTCGCGGAGTTCATCGTGAGCAAGATCCCGTTCATCGAGCAGATCCGCTTCATGAACTCCGGCACCGAAGCGGTCATGACGGCCGTGCGGCTCGCCCGCGGGATCACCGGGAAGCCGAAGATCATCAAGTTCAACGGCTGCTACCACGGGCACCTCGATGCCATGCTGATCAAGGCCGGATCGGGGCTCGCGGGGACGGCGGAGGCTTCCTCCAAGGGTGTGACCGAGCAGCAGGCATCGGACACGCTGATCTGCGAACTGGGGGACCTCGAGGGAGTGAAGAAGATCTTCGAGACCCACAAGAATGAGGTCGCGGCGATCTTCATCGAACCGCTCCCGGCCAACAACGGCCTCTTGATCCAAGCCCAGGCCTTCCTCCAGGGCCTGCGGGACCTCTGCACCAAGCACTCCGCGCTCCTCGTCTTCGACGAGGTCATCTCCGGCTTCCGCATCGGCTTCGGAGGGATGGCGGAGGCGACGGGGATCACCCCGGACCTCGTGACCTACGGGAAGATCATCGGCGGCGGGATGCCCGTCGGCGCGGTCGCGGGGCCCCGGGCCCTGATGGAGTTCCTCGCACCGGTGGGGCCCGTGTACCAGGCGGGGACACTCTCCGGAAACCCCGTGGCCATGGCCGCGGGCCTGGTGAATCTCCGGAAACTCACTCCCGGGGCCTACCAGAAGCTCGAAGCCAACTCGCAGAAGATCGTCGGGATCTTCGAAGAGTGGGCCCGGAAGAACGGCTTCGAAGACTACCAGGTGATCCGCTCCGGCTCCCTCTTCTGGCCCATCTCGACCCACGAGAAACTCACC
>SXUH01000253.1 GCA_005791855.1 Bdellovibrionales bacterium | reverse complement strand
CTACAAGTTCATCGAGGACCTGAAGTCCCCGAACTCGGAGAACATGAAGGGGAACTTCTACGTGCTCCGGAACAAGCCGGAGCTCGCGTACGCGCAGTACAAGCTCGCCCTCGCTCAGAAGAAGGATTCCCAGAACGCCCTCGAGCGGCTCCTCCCCCTCGCCTGGCTCCTGCAGGACTGGGAAGGCGGCAGCCGGTACGCGGAGCTGGTGAACGCCACCGCGCAGACCAAGATCAGCAAGCTCATCCTGCAGGCGGCCTTCCTGACTCAGAAGGGCGACTACGACCAGGCCCTGGGGCTCCTGGAGCTCATCGGCCGGAGGTCCCAGAGGAGCACGGAGATCGAAGCGACGCAGATCGCGAGCTTCGCCGCCCTCATGCAGAACAAGCCAGACATTATCAGAAAAAGTGCAGACCAAAGCTGCGCCCAGTATGATGTAATCAACTGCTGGCTCCTCTTCCAGATGACCCAGTGGGAGAACTTCCCGCTCACCGTCCGCCGGCCCGACAGCCTTCCCGCGAAGAAGGACTGGGAGCGGCTCGTGAAGGAAGACGTGGACGAGCCCCTGAAGGAAACCGTGTACATCAACCAGCTCGACATAGAAGAAATGGATGACAAACTCATACAGCTCGTTAAGAAAAACCCTTAAAGTCGTCATCATCCACGGACTCAACAACAACCCGGCCTGCTTCCTCCCGCTCCTGGAGCACTTCAAGGCCCGGGGCTTCGCCACGGAGTTCGTCGTGCTCCCCGGCCACGGAGAGAAGCGCGAGGAGACCCGGAGCTACCAGATCGCCTTCTCCCAGTTCTGCCTGCGGATGAAGGAGATCGCCCGGGGGCCCTACGCCGTGGTCGCCTCCTCGCAGGGGGCCCTCTACCTGCAGCTCTGGCTGGAGAAGAATCCCCAGAACAAGCCCCTCCGCCAGGTCCTCCTGGCCCCGGCGCTCTACCTCCGGCGACAGAAGGTCATCGAGCTCGCTCTCCTGAAGCTCCCCGCGGCCCTGGTCATCAAGAGTTTTTCACCGAAGCCCTTCCGCCGCTACCAGAGCATGAAGGTCTGGGAGTACAGGACCCTGCTGGAAGGTGTGGCCACCTACCAGAAGCTCAAGGGCGTGCTGCGGATCCCTACCCTCCTCGTCATCGACCCGAAGGACGAGGTGGTGGACGCCGGAAGACTCAAGGAAGAAGTCGAGAGAAGGAACCCGGGGTTCGAAGTCCAGCTCTTCCCGAGACCCCGCCTCCGGAAGGGCCTGGGCCAGCACCACATCCTCTTCCACCCGGAGTACTTCACCCCGGAGGAATGGGACCGGTTCTCGGGAGAGCTCGGCTCATTTCTTGAAGCGGTTTAACCACAGGATGTCCTGCTTCAGCGAGTACCGCTCGAGGTGCCGGGAGAGGGAGGGCTTCGCTCCGACCAGGAACTGGTCCACGAACTCGAGGTACCCGTAGGGCAAAAGGAAGCTGTAGGCGTCGGAGTACGTGAGGAGGACGTCGGTGGTGGAGCCCGGGGGCCTTAGGGCCAGGTAGTCGAAGCCGTAGTCCACCAGCGAGTAGCAGCCGATGATGCCGAAGAACTGGTAGGCCTTCTCCGAAGCCGAGAGCTCCCGCGCGTTCTGGATCTTCGAGAAGTTCAGGTTGTCCCCCATGCCGGAGTGGCCAATGTAGAAGACCAGGTCGCTCTCCTTCAGGAAGCCCAGGAGCGGAGTGTGGTAGGCGGCGTTGACGTAGAGGGAAGTGTTCCCGAAGTAGACGGTCGTGTCCACGGGCCTCTTGCTCTCCTTGAGCACTCCGGTGAGCCGCAGCCGGAGGCTCCCCGACTCCTCCCGGACGGAGATCTCAAGGCCGTCGAAGATGGTTTCGAAGCGCAGGAGGAGATCCGAGAGCGAGAAGAAGGCGGCGTCGAGTTTCTTGCGCCGGGGATCCTTCTGGTAGCTCGTGAGGAAGGAACGGAGGGCCCCCGTGGTGAGGTTCCCCTCCGGCGCGAGCCGGAGGAAACTTTCGTTCTCAAGGCCCTGGCCCAGCCCGTCGTTCATCAGCCCCCACATGATCCCGACCGCGAGCCGCTTCCGGTGCTTCAGCGCTTCTAGCTCGAAGGGATGGGTCGGGTTGAACTCCACGGGCCTCATCCGGAGGGTGGTCTCCACCACCGTGGCGCGGCCCCTGAGCTCGCCGAGGCAGTCGAGTCCCTTGGGTCTTGCGAGGGGATTCCAGGTGTACCAGTAGAGCTCGGGGTTCTTCAGATGGGCGATGGCCGACAGGGCACAGGGGTTGGTGACCCGGGCCTCGCGGTGGAAGATAACCTCCTGGTGGAGGGACTTCGGAAGGGCCCAGAATGCGAGGTACGGGTCCCGGGGGAGGACGATCTTCACCGCCGCGGGCGTGTCCTTGGTGGCGTAGCACTCGATGGCCGAGAGCCGCGCCTCGTAGGTGAGCTTGAGGCCCGGGTCCGACGGGCCCACGGATCCCCTCGCCTGGGCGGCCTTGGTGTAAGCCTGGTGCAGGGGCAGGGCCTCGTCCACCGAGAGCGCGCTCCCGTAGGGGACGGTTTCTTTCTTCGTGATCCGGAGCTCTTTCTTCTGCGCGGTGATCAGGATCCGGTGGTTCATGATCCTCTGGTTATGCGAAGAGGAGAGGAACCCGTGGAGGAACTTCGTCTGCTCGAGGGCCGCGGCCTCGAGGGCCTTCTCGTCCGGAGGAAGGAGGTCCCGGTGGAGCGTCACGGAAGCCTCGTAGGAGAGCTCGATCTCCCGGGCGTCCGGGCACTGGGTGGTGACCGGGAAGCGATCCTCCGTCCGGGCCGGAGCCTTCTCCTTCGAGAGGAGTCTTACGGTGAGGGGAACGAGGAAAAGGATCAGGAGCCCGAGGACGAGTTTGATGAAGCCCGAGAACCTTCCCATGGGAAAGCTACGTTAGCATGTAGGTGTTCCACAGCTCATTGTTGCCGTAGGCGTTTTCTGAGCTGTGAACGGCGAGAGGGGAATCGTCGATGGTTGGTTCGATGATGGTGATGCCGCCGAAGTCGAATGCTTCTTTCGTCTGGGTCTTAGAATTCTCGTCCTGGCGATGATCCATTTTAAGCCTTTAATATTCTAGAAAATGACACTGACACAAAAAAATGTATCTAAAATATTAAAAAAGGACAAGGCTCATCTTTAACGCAAGACGGAGAAACTAGTGCTGGGTCTTAAACTCTCTTCCGTCGAAGTGGAAGATCACTTCCTTCTCTTCGTACTTGGTCTTGAGGTTCACCGGTCTGCGCCAGATCGAATACAGATTCCTTAAGGTCTCGTTCGCGAAGTTCACGTCCAGGTCCACGCCGTAGTGGACGTGGTTCAGGAGGAGCTCCTTGCGGTTGCCGTAGTTCCCGTCTTCGACCTCGATGATGGGCTGGCCGAAGTTGGTGAGCTGGGAGAGGAGCTTCTGCTTGATCGCCTGGAAGTCCTTCGAGTCGATCTCGAAGCGCCCGGTGCGCGGGTTGTACTTGTAGGTGAAGAGCTGCTGCCGGTCGCAGAAGTCCGGGGTGAGGAACTCGTCGATGAAGGAGATGTCGTTGTGGGATTTCCGCACCTCGAAGATCTTCTCCCGGCCCTTGCCGAGCTTCCGGTCCCAGTGGAGCTTCTCCTTCATGTCGGTGCACTCGTTGTACTCCTTCCCGAACATCCCCCGGTCCCAGCGGTACTCGATGTCCCGCAGGAGCTCGATGCCCACCTTGTAGGGGTTGATGTTCTGGCGGCTCATGGCCATGACCCCGGCGTGCTTGTCGGCGAAGTCGACGATCTCCGAGGCGTCGAGGGCCTTCCGGGTCATGATGGAAGAGTGCCAGTAGCTCGCCCAGCCTTCGTTCATGATCTTGGTCATCCGCTGCGGGAGGAAGTAGTAGGCCTCTTCCCGGAGGATCCCGATGATGTCGGCCTGCCACTCTTCGATGGGCGCGTAGCGGATGAGGTAGCCCAGGACGTCCTTGGTCTTCGAGCCCAGGGGCTTCTCGGCCACGAGGTGCTCCTCTTCCTGGGGCTTCTGCTCCTCCTTCTTGTTCATCCGGGCCTGGGTGCGCATGAAGGACTTCAGGGCCTGCGACCGGTCGTCGATGAGGTAGCCGTCGTCTTCGCTCTCGACCTTCTGCTGCTCTTCCTGCTCGAGCCGGTGGCGCTTCAGGGAGCTCGTCTCGAAGAGTTCGTTGATGTCCAGGAGGTTCTCCAGCGAGAGGACCTTGTCGATGAAGGTCTCGACGGCGTCGGCGCCGTAGCGCTCCATGTACCGGCGGATCTTCGTCCCGTGGTTGGCCATGACGTCCATCATCTTCCGGTTGGTGTTCGAGAACCAGGCGTTGTTCTTGAAGAAGTCGTTGTGGCCGTAGACGTGGGCCATGACGATCTTCTGGTCCACCCAGTTGTTGGCCTGGAGGAGGTAGGCGTAGCACGGGTCCGTGTTGATCACCATTTCGTAGATCTTCTGCAGTCCGTAGGCGTAGCCCTTGGAGAGCTGGTCGTAGTCCATGCCGAACTTCCAGTGCGGGTAGCGGCTGGGGAAGCCCCCCTGGGCGGCGAGGATGTTGATGGTGTCGTAGTCGCAGACTTCGAACACCTGCGGGAAGAAGTCCAGGCCCGCCTCGATCGCGTAGCCTTCGATCTCGTCTTTCAGCGCGAGGAGCTCGCCGGTGATGGGCTTACTGCGGTTCATCTATTTCCCTTTCCCTAGGAATTCCTTGATGGAATCCAGGATCCCTTCTTTGTTCTTGATCTTGCTCAGGATGAGCTTCTCGGCCCCGGTGCCGTACTTCGCGGTGAGGTCCTTGTAGAACTGGCCCGAGCCGTAGCGGCTCTCCACCTGGCCATAGCAGAAGACGTTGGAGACCGGCAGGATCACCTTGTCCAGGAGGTCGAGGCAGAGCTTCGTGTCGTCGGCCGACCAGTTGTCGCCGTCGGAGAAGTGGAACGGGTAGATGTTCCACTCGTTCGGGTTGTAGTCCTTCTCGATGATCTCCTTGCAGAGGTTGTAGGCGGAGGAGATGAGGGTCCCGCCGCTCTCGCGGGTGCGGAAGAAGGTGTGCTCGTCGACTTCCTTGGCGGTGGCGTCGTGGATGATGTAGCGGATCTCGATGTCTTTGTACTGGGACTTGAGCCACAGGTTGATCCAGAAGGACTCGGTCCGGACGATCTCCTTCTGCTCGTCGCCCATGGAGCCGGAGACGTCCATCATGTAGATCACCACGGCGGCGTTCTGCATCTCGACCTTCACGTCGGCCGCGCGGTAGCGGAAGTCGCGGCGGATCGGGATCACCGCCGGGTTCTCCGGGTCGTAGGCGTCGGTGGCGATCTGCCGGCGCAGGGCCTGCTTGTAGGTCCGCCGGAGGTGCCGGAGGGAGTCGGGCCCGGTGGTGCCGATGTTGGTGTACCGGTCCACCACGGAGTGGAGCGACTTCTTCCCCTTGGGTTCGATGTTCGGGAGCTCGAGCTCCTCGCCGAGGATCCGCGCGAGCTCCTCCAGGGAGAGCTCGACGTCGAGCTCCTTGTTCCCCTCCCCCTCACCGGCTTCGCCCTGCCCGGGCTGGCCGTTCGGGTCTTCCTTCCCGTCGACCGGATCCCCGGCCTGGCCCTGGCCCTGGCCCATCCCGCCCTGGGACTTGTCTCCGAAGCGGAAGCGGGGGATGTCGATGGACGGCATGGGGACGGTGAACTTGTCCGTCCCCTTGGGGATGATCTGGCTCCCCTGGGAGACGTACTTCCGGAGGTTGTCTCGGATCTTCCCCTTAACAATCTTCCGGAACCTTGCATGATCGCGCTTAATCGGATGATCCACTCTGCTCCCCTTTCCTCTTTAAGTTAAGCCCTACGACTTAATCGAGTCACCTTTGGCGAAGATGCTGGCCACGAAGTTCAGCGCATCGGTGGAGCAGATCTCGCAGTAGCCGAAGTTCTTGATCAGCCGGCTCTTCACCACCTCGATCTTCTCCTGGGTCTGCTTGTCCACCACGTTGGAGATGATCGTCGTGAGCTTGATCGTGTCCCGCTGGTCCTCGAAGAGCTTGAGCTCGAGGGCCCGGTGCAGGCGCTCGTTCATCTTGTAGTCGAACTGCTTGCCTTCGATGGCGAGGGCCCCGATGTAGTTCATCAGCTCCCTTCTGAAGTCGTCCTTCCGGGACTCCGGGATGTCGATCTTCTCCTCGATGGCGCGCATGAAGCGCTCGTCGGCCTCCTCCAGCTTGTTGGAGTACTTGTTGCGGATCTTTTCCTTCTGGGTGTAGGCCTTGACGTTGTCCACGTAGTTCGCGCAGAGGGTCTGGATGGCGGACTCGTCAACGGAGATCGCCTTCTGCACGTCGTTCTTGACGATGTCCTCGTACTCCTGCCGGCACACCGCGAGCATCTCCCGGTAGTGGTCCATCTGGTCCGGAGAGTTCACCAGGGCGTGGTGCTTGAGACCGGACTCGAGTTCGTTGAAGACCATGAACGGGTTCAGGCACCCCACGTGGCCATTCTTCACCAGGGCGTTCGAGATCTTGTCCTGGATGTATCTCGGGGAAATCCCCTCCAGGCCCTCCCTCACGGCTTCCTTCCGGAGCTCCTTGACGTTGTCCTCGTTGTATCCGGGGAGGGTCTTCCCGTTGTAGAGCTTCAGCTTCTGGAGCTTGGTGAGGTCGGACTTCTTCGGCTCCTCGAGCCGGGTGAGGATCGCCCAGGTGGACGCCATCTCGAGAGTGTGGGGAGCGATGTGGATGTTGGGGATGGTTTCCTTATTGTAGTCCTTCCGGTAGATCCGGGCCTCCTGGTCGAGGCGGGTGATGTACGGGACGTCGATCTTCACCGTCCGGTCCCGGAGGGCTTCCATGAACTCGTTGCTCTGGAGCTTCCGGTACTCGGGCTCGTTGGTGTGGCCCAGGATCACCAGGTCGATGTTGGTCTGGGCGAACTTCTTCGGCTTGATGGACTGTTCCTGAGACGCACCCAGGAGGTCGTAGAGGAAGGCCACGTCGAGCTTGAGCATCTCGATGAACTCCACCACGCCGCGGTTGGCGATGTTGAACTCGCCGTCGAAGTTGAAGGCCCGCGGGTCCGAGTCGGAGCCGTAGATGGCGATCTTCCGGTAGTTGATGTCCCCGGTGAGCTCGGTGGAGTCCTGGTTCTTCTCATCCTTCGGCTGGAACGTGCCGATCCCCCGGCGGTCTTTCTCGGAGAGGATGAGGCGCTTCACGCGCAGGTGCCGCATGACCTTCATCCAGTCGCCGTCGTACTTGAGCATGTATTCGTTCAGGATGAACCGGCAGGCCGGGTTGACCTCGCCCTTGATCTTCACCTTGTAGGGAGACTTGTTGGTCTTGGCGAGCTCCGCGAGGAACCGCTCCCGGACCTCCGGCGGGAGGAGCTTCAGCGGCTCCTCGTGCATCGGAGAGGCGAAGACCTTCTGGCCCCCGAGGATGGCCGAGCCCTCCTCGTCCACCCACTCGTAGGTGTAGAGCGCGCCCTCGTCGGTGCGCGAGTAGTGCTCGAGGCCCTTCTTGAGGAGCCTCGCGATGGAGGACTTCGCCGACCCCACCGGCCCGTGGAGGAGGAGGACCCGCTTCTCCGTTCCGTAGCCCAGGGCCGCGGACTGGAAGAAGTTCACGAGCTTCATCAGGTGGACGTCGATCCCGAAGATGGCGTCCTTCCCGTTCTCGAACGGGTCGTCGAAGAAGTGGTAGCGGACGACGTCCTTCTTGTACTCGGTGTAGGCGGAGGTGCCGTAGCTCATGATCATGTCGTAGATCCGCTGGAAGGAGTTCCGCGCGACCTTCGGGTTCCGCATGACCAGGTCGATGTACTCCTGGAAACTTCCCTGCCAGTGGAGGTGAGAAAAGTCTTTCGGATTGAAGTGCTGAGAGATGAACTGCTGGATATCAAAATTCGAGCTGGCCATGGACTTTCCTCCCTAAAACAGTTGGGCACCGATTCGAGTCGGGTTAAGCCCTTAATTTATTTGTACCACACTAGGTTAGCTTGTCACGAGCGTTACGCCAATACGGCAAATCTCACTCTTGTCACCGACGGTTCCTCTCAACTTTCCCCCCCGGGCCCATTAGTGTTTGACTAAACTCCGGTTCCTCTTATCATGGTGAGATAGGTTCAATTTTTAAAGGCTCGTATGGGAATCCTCTGCACCGGCGCGACCGACATCGGCCGGAAACGTAAAACCAACCAGGACTCGATCTGTCTAGATCACAAGCACCTGTTCTACGCCGTCGCCGACGGCATGGGGGGACACAACGGCGGGGACATCGCCTCCCAGGTCTCCGTGAAGCTCATCCCCGAGTTCGTGAGCAAGAACCAGAAGCTCGACGCCCAGGTGCTGATGAAGGACCTGATCCTCGAGATCAACGACGCCATCTACAACCGGGCCCAGGAAGAGCCCGAGCTCCACGGCATGGGCACCACCATCACCGCCATCCAATTCTGCGGGCCACAATTGGTGATCGGAAACGTCGGGGACTCCCGCGCCTACATGATCAACAACCACAACATCTACCAGCTCACCCGGGACCACTCCTGGGTCCAGCAGCGGCTCAACCTCGGCGTCTACACCCGGGAGGAAGCCGTCCACGACCCGCAGAGGAACGCGCTCTACATCGCGGTGGGGATCGACCCCGAGCTCGAGGTGGACGTGTTCAACTACCGCATCTGCAAGAATGATATTTTCCTCATCTGCTCTGACGGATTGCACGGAAAGGTCAGCGATGCGGACATCCTGCACATCATCCAAACAAATATCCCTGATCCCGCCAAGTGCACCATGCCGCAGCTGGAGAAAACCGTACAAAACCTCATTGACCAGGCTAATCAGAACGGCGGCAACGACAACATCTCCGCCATCATCGCCGTCGCCCAGGCCTAACCTTCCCCCAACCTTTTGTATTCCCAATTCCCGGGCTCTCGCATAAAATACTGGGAATGGATAAATACTACACCGTGATGGTCGTCCCCGAGAAACAGAAAGGGGTCCGAACCTATCGCATCCCGACTGTGCTGTTTAAGTCTCTGGCCTTCATGATGGTGATGCTCGCCATGCTCATCGGCGTCCTCGCCTACGACTACTGGAAGATCCTCCAGCAGGTCTACGAGAACAAGCACCTCTCCATCGAGAACCGGCAGCTCAAGGAGCAGATCCAGCTCTTCCAGATGAAGATGAACACCCTCGGCGACGACCTCAAGCGCATCGACACCTTCGAGAAGAAGCTCCGGGTGATCACGGGCCTCGAGGACATCGGCACCAAGGGCCCGATCTACAGGCCGGACAAGGACGAGGAGAAGGAGTCCTTCTCCCTCGACGACCTCAACAGCTCGCTGGAGTTCAAGTTCGACGAGGACGTCGAAGACCAGGACCGGTTCAAGGAGCTCAAGAGCCTCTACGACAAGAAGATCGCCGGGGGCCTGGGCCTCGAGCGGAGCTACCTGCTCACCAAGCAGTGGTCGGACCTCGCCCGCCGGAGCTTCGCCCTCTCCACCGAGTACGCCATGTTCGACTACAAGTACGGCCAGATCAAGGACGCGGTCTCCACCATCGAAGGCAACATCCACGCCCTCGACCAGTACCTCCTGGACAAGGAGTCCTTCCTCAACTCCACGCCCACCATCCTCCCGGCCGACGGCTGGATCACGAGCTACTTCGGCCAGCGGATCTCTCCGTACCTGGGCAAGCTGAAGATGCACGAGGGCCTCGACGTCGGCGCTCCGTACGGCACGCCGGTCAACGCCCCCGCGGACGGCATCGTGACCTTCTCCGGTGTGAAGGCGGGCTTCGGGAAGTTCGTCCAGGTGGACCACGGCTACGGGATCGAAACCATCTACGCCCACAACCAGTCGCTGCACGTGAAGCCGGGGCAGAAGGTGAAGCGCGGGAACCTCCTCGCGGCCGTCGGGAACACGGGCCACTCCACGGGCCCCCATCTCCATTACGAAGTTCGGGTGAACGGCATCGCCGTTGACCCTCTATATTTTATCCTCGAAGAAGAAAGGTTCCCCACTATGTTAGACTCAATGATGCGCAAGATTTTTGGTACGAAGCAAGACCGAGACATGCGCGCGCTCCGGCCCATCCTCGCCCAGGTCAACGCCCTCGAGCCCAAGTACAAGGCGATGAGCGACGACGAGCTCAAGGCCCAGACCCCGGCCTTCCGGGAGAAGCTGAAGTCGGGCGGAGCCACCGTGAACGACATCCTCCCCGACGCCTTCGCCGTGGTTCGGGAGGCGAGCCTCCGGGTCCTGAAGATGCGCCACTTCGACGTCCAGATCATCGGCGGGATCGT
>SXUH01000252.1 GCA_005791855.1 Bdellovibrionales bacterium | reverse complement strand
GTTTGTAGTGACCATGGGGAGCCTCCGTGTGGCGCTCTTGTTTTAGACCAAAAAGGGAATTTGATGAATGGGCCAAGCCTTATTGATTACATAGGGGTTTACCTATATTTGAAAATTGTGTTGCAAATAAACCGACTAGTTGGTATATTAATTCCATGGCCCGACCCAAAACTGTTCCAGACAAGAAACCATCCCGGGAGTTGCTTCTAGAAGCGGCCTTTGATCTCATCCGCTCCCAGGGGTTCGGGGCCACCACGGTCGATGCTATCTGCGAGAGAGCGGGGGTGAGCAAGGGAACCTTCTTCCATAACTTCAAGTCCAAAGAAGACCTGGGGGTCGAAGCCGCCAACCACTGGTCCAAGGTGACCTCGGAGCTCTTCGCGGGAGCCCCCTACCATGGAAAGAAAGATCCGCTGGAGAGGTTCCTCGGCTACGTTCGCTTCCGGAAGGAGATCCTGAAGGGAGAGCTGGCGGAGTTCACCTGCCTCGTGGGGACCATGATCCAGGAGGTCTACGCGTCCCACCCGGGAGTGAACCGGGCCTGCTTCGATTCCATTTCCCGTCACGCCGGGAACCTCGTGAAGGACATCGAGGAGGCGAAGAAGGTCCACGCCCCGAAGGACAAGTGGAGCCCCAGGAGCTTAGCGCTCCATACCCAGGCCGTGCTCCAGGGAGCCTTCATCCTCGCCAAGGCAAGTGCGGACCGGGGCCTTGCCGTCGAAAGCATCGAGCACTTAGAAAACTACATCCGGCTGCTCTTTAAGAAGTAGGCCATCACAGGAGGAAAACCCATGGCAAACACCGTCACCCTTCACCGAGTCCTCAGGGCCCCCGTCTCCCGCGTCTTCAAGGCCTTCTCCTCCGCGGAGGCGAAGGCGGTCTGGCTTCCGCCGTTCGGGTTCATCTGTAAGGTCGATGCCTTCGACTTCAGGGTCGGCGGGAACTACCGGATGTCCTTCACGACGTTCGCGACGAACCAGTCCCATTCCTGGTCCGGAACCTTCGTGGCCATCAAGCCGAACGAACTCCTGGTGTTCAAGGACCGGTTCGATGATCCGAACCTCCCGGGGGAGATGACGGTGACGGTTTCCTTCCGGGAGGTTTCCTGCGGAACCGAACTCAGCATCAAGCAAGAGGGGATCCCGGACCTGATCCCGGCAGAGATGTGCTACCTCGGGTGGCAGGAGTCTCTGGTCAAGCTCGCCCAGCTGGTCGAGCCGGAGATCGCCCAGTGAACCGGTTCAGTGTCCTGACCGGCATCCCGGAGTCGACGAAGGGTCTGGTGCGAGAGCTCCGGGTGCGCTGGGCGCTCGAGGAGCTGGGACTTCCCTACGAGGAAGTCCGGTACCCGCACCCGGAGACGAAGCAGGAGCCGTACCTCTCGAAGCAACCCTTCGGCCAGGTGCCGTACTTCTCCTCCGGGGACCTCTGCATGTTCGAATCCGGGGCGATCCTCCTCCACCTGGCCCTGAAGCACAACAAGCTACTTCCGCTGGAGGAGACCAAGCGGGCCCACGCCCTGACGGTGTTCTTCATGGCCCTGAACACGGTGGAGCCGTACCTCTCCCACAACTTCCTCACCAAGATCGACAAGGACGCCTCGGAGGCGTCGAAGCTCCGGGCGAGGATCCTTGTGGAAGAGAAGCTCAAGGTCCTCTCCGGGATCCTCGGGGAGCGGAGGTACTTCGGCGAGGACTTCACCGTCGCCGAGCTCCTCATGACGACGGTCCTGCGGGTCGCGAAGCAGGCCGGGATCCTCGGACAGTTCCCGAACCTCGTGGCCTACGTGCAGAGAAACGAAGGAAGGCCCGGGTTCAAGAAGGCCCTGAGGGACCACGAGAAGCTCTACGGCTGAGGCCCTCGCAGAAGCCCTCGAGCCAGGCGTGCTGCCGGGGCAAGTGGACTAAGCCTCGGAGGAGCTCCTCCCGGGATTGGAAGTTGGCCCCGGCCTTCTTGTCCGCTTCCGCGGCGATCTTCCGGATCGTCTCTTCCTCCGAGTTAGGGTGGAACTGGAGGCCAAAGCAGTGACCTCCGTAGTTGTAACCTTGGACCGGAGCCCCGGGGCTGGACGCAAAGAGTTCCGCACCGGCGGGGAGCTCGAAGCTGTCCTTGTGGTTAGAGAACATGTGCAGGGTCTGGTCCTCTAACCGGACCGGCGTCCAGCACCGTTCCGAATTTTGATTTCCAAGGACGCGTGCCCCGAGCACCTCCGCCATGAGCTCGGCGCCGAGGCAGATCCCGAGGAAGACTTTCTTCGCCCGGAGGCACTCTTCGAGGAGCTTCGCCTCCGCGTTGAGGAACGGGTACCTTTTCTTATCGAACACACTCATCTCCCCTCCGACCGAGATGAGGACGTCGACGTCTCCAACTCCCGGTAGTACTTCACCCAGATGAAGTCGATGGATGCGCAGGTCCGGGAAGATCCGCTCGAGACGGCCGGGCGGTGAAGACGGGGAATGGAGGAGGAGGTGGGTCCGCATGTCTCCCCCCGCTGGCCTTACTTGGCCTTCTTCGCCGTCTTCGCGGATTTCCTGAAGGCGGCTTCGGTCGGCGCCCCTTTCTCACCCTTCTTCCTCACGGGCTTGCCCCCGCGCTTGGCGCGCTCCTGGGCCTTGTGGATGTTGGCGTAGAGGCCGGGTTTCTTCTTCGAGGTTTTCTTCTTACTGGCCTTCTTCTTGGCGGTTTTTTTCATCGCGGCTTTCTTTGCCATAGGGGCCTCCGGGGGTTGGTCGTATCTTATTTCGGTCTTGGATCTTGCATCTCCGGTTCGAGGGCTTTTAGTCCGCCGGCCTTCGCACTCTTCACCGCGGCTCCGAGAGCCACCGCCGCGTTCGCTACTTCGTTCATGACCGCCTCGTCTTTATCGAGGGCGGCGTGGGAAGTGGCGTAGGGTTCGTAGTAGCCGATGTATCGAGAGAGGGAAGAACCGGTCCCGGCCGGGAGGAGCTCCATCTCCGAGAGCCATTCCTGCAGAGCGAGCTTGAGTTCGTTGACACCCACCACGTCCCCGTGGACGATCACGGAGTAGAACCGGCCCTTGAGATGGCGCGGGTAATCCCATCCGTCCAGCTCCATCTTCTTCGCGAGCTCTGCCTTCTTCCCCTGGGTGCTTGTGGGGTCGGTGTTCCCGCCGTCCGCGCAGACGAGCCGGTCGATCATGAGCTTCAGGCAGCTCGGCGCCTGGTGCCAG
>SXUH01000251.1 GCA_005791855.1 Bdellovibrionales bacterium | reverse complement strand
CTCCTGTACTACCGGAAGATAAAGATCGGCGCCAACGTCTTCGTCGGAGCCCTCTCCCGCCTGGGCCCCGGCGCGCAGGTCGCCCCGCACACGAAGATGCCGGTGACCACGGACGTGAAAGTGAACCAGAAGATCTCCAATAAGGATTTTGGAATTGAGGATGAACATGAGCTCGAAGTCTTCTTCTCTCGAACGTAGGCCCACCTCCCACGACCTCTACGGCATCACCGAGGCCCAGCTCCGGAAGGGGAAGCCCCTCCTCGGCGCCCTCCCGTACTTCAGGCCCGACCCGATCAAGTTCATGATGGCCCTCTCGCGCTTCGGCGACGTCACCGAGACCCGCTTCGGGCCCTACAAGATCTTCCTCGTCAACAACGTCCAGGGGATCAAGCACATCCTCCACACCAACAACAAGAACTACCTGAAGAGCCCGTTCCTCGATCCGGTGAAGCTCGTCCTCGGCGAGGGCCTGCTCACCTCCGAGGGGAGCAAGTGGGCCAAGGACCGGCGGATCATCCACCAGTCCTTCCAGAAGGGGAACTTCACCCTCTACGGAGAGTGGATCGCCGAGCTCACCCGCGAGACCATGGAGGCCTGGGCCCCGGTGGTGGAGAGCGGGGAGGAGGTCGACGTCTCCCGGGACATGATGAGCCTCACCTTCAGCGTGATCTGCAAGAGCCTCTTCTCCACCGTCAACCGGGAGTTCGTGGAGATCGTCGAGCGGGCGATCCCGGTGCTCCTGCGCTTCGTGGAGTACTCGAACAACACCATCGTGAAGCCGCCCCTGGCCGTGCCGACGAAGCGGCACCGGCAGTTCAAGGAGGCCATGACCCAGATGCAGGAGATCAGCCGGAAGATCATCCTCGAGCACCAGGCGAACCCGGGGAAGTACACCGACCTCCTCTCGCTCCTGCTCGAGACCAAGGATCCGGAGACCGGCGAGAAGCTTTCCCTGAAGGACATCGAGGACCACGTGATCACCATGGTCCTCGCGGGCCACGAGACCACCGCCATCTGCATGACCTGGACCTGGTTCATGGTCGGGAAGGAGCCGGAGGTCCGGCGGAGGCTCCACGAGGAAGTCGACCGGGTGCTTGGCCCGGGGGAGCTCGCCACCGCGGCCCACCTGCCGCAGCTCCGGTACGCGACCCAGGTCATCCAGGAGTCCATGCGCCTCTACCCGCCGGCCTGGGAGTTCGACCGGATCGCCGTGAGCGACGACGTCGTCCTGGCACAGAAAATCCCGAAGGGCTCCGTGGTGATGATGTGCCCGTACCTCATCCACCGGGATCCGCGCTACTGGAAGGATCCCCTGGCCGTGAGGCCCGAGCGCTTCGCCGAGGAGAACCAGGACGCCGTCGTTCCCTACAGCTACTTCCCCTTCGGCGCGGGCCCCCGCGCCTGCATCGGAAAGAACTTCGCCATGATGGAGGCCGTGCTCATCCTCGCCAACATCGCCCGGAGGTTCGACCTGGAGGTGAGCCCGTTCCCGGAGCCGGAGCGCGAGACCCTCATGACCATGAGGCCACGGAACGGCGTGCTGGTGAGGATCAGGAAAAGGTAGGCCTCCCGTGGAACTCCGGATCATTCGCCTGGTGATGGTTAAGCTTCTGTCAAGAAACCGTTAAGTTCCCTCCGTCCTCTCGAAAATCTCCCGCCGCCTTACTAGGATACGAAGAGATAACCAAAGGACGTCTCATGAAATTCTTCTTCTCCCTCATCCTCCTCGCCCTCGCCGGCTGCTCCAAGAGCAACCATAAGATCATCCAGAACAAGGGCTCCGACACCATCGTGAACCTCGCCCAGGCCTGGGCCGAGGAGTACAAGAAGGTCAAGCCCGAGGTGGGCATCGCCGTCTCCGGCGGCGGCTCCGGCACGGGCATCTCCGCGCTCATCAACGGAACGGTGGACATCGCCAACTCCTCCAGGCCGATGAAGGCCGAGGAGAAGGCCGAGGCGCAGAAGAACAACGGCAAGCAGATCAACGAAGTCATCGTGGGCCTCGACGCCCTCGCCGTCTTCACCCATCCGTCGAACCCGCTCAAGGACCTGAGCATCGAAGAGCTGGCCTGCATCTACGGCCAGGGCGGGACCTGTGAGAAGTGGAGCGACGTCCGCGGCACCGTGGTCCCGGGCTGCGAGGGGAACAAGATCATCCGCGTCTCCCGGCAGTCCAACTCGGGGACCTACCAGTACTTCCGCGAGGTCGTCGTCGGCGAGAAGGCGGATTTCAAAGAAGGGTCCATGGACCTCAACGGCTCCCGCGAGTCCATCGACCTGGTCGAGAAAACCCCGTGCGCCATCGGCTACTCGGGGATGGGGTACCTCACCAGAGGCGTCACCGCCCTTTGTATCTCGAAGGCCAAGGACGCTCCCTGCGTCTCTCCGAGCCTCGAGACCGCGACCAACAAGACCTACCCGATCTCCCGCGAACTCTACATGTACACCGCCGGCGACCCGTCTCCGGAAGTAAAGGCCTACATGGAGTGGATCAAGACGGATCAGGCCCGGGACATCACCATCAAGTCCGGCTACGTCCCCGTTCCGAGGTAGGCCCATGGAAAGACGACTCGCCCGACCCCGGATCGAAGCCATGGAATGGAGACAGCGGAAGACCACCAAGCCGTGGTCCGAGAAGCTCATCGAAGGGATCATCCGCCTCTGCGGGATGAGCTGCATCTTCCTGATCTTCGCCATCCTCCTCTTCATCAGCAAGGAGGCCTACCCCTTCCTCGTCGGGAAGTTTGAAGCCTCCGAGTTCTTCTTCTCCAAGTCCTGGAACCCCTCGTCGGTCGCGAACGTCCACTACGGCATCCTGGCCCTCATCGCCGGAACCCTGGCCGTGACCTTCCTCTCCATGCTCATCGCGGTTCCCCTGGGCCTGGCCTCGGCCTTCTACATCTCCGAGTTCTGCTCCCCGCGGGCCCGGGAGATCTACAAGGTCCTGGTGGAGTTCCTCGCCGCCATCCCGTCGGTGGTGTGGGGGTTCATCGCCATCATGATGATCAACCCGATGATCATCTCGACCTTCAAGGTTCCCATCGGGCTCAACGTCCTGAACGCCTCCCTCATCCTCGCCCTCATGTCCATCCCGCTCATCGTGTCCGTGGGGGAGGATGCCCTCCGGGCCGTCCCGGAGACCTACCGGGAAGCCGCCGAAGCGCTGGGCGCGACCCGGTGGGAGATTGCCACGAGGGTCCTCCTCCCGGCCGCGAAGAACGGCCTCATGGCCGCGGCCCTCCTCGGGGTCGGGCGGGCCCTGGGAGAGACCATGGCCGTGCTCATGGCCACGGGCCACTCGGTGCAGATCCCGAAGAGCATCTTCGACCCCGCTCGGACCCTCACGGCGACCATCGCCGCCGAGCTCGGAGAGTCGCCGAAGGGCGGCGAGCACTACCAGGTGCTCTTCGCCATCGGCCTCGTGCTCTTCCTGATCTCCTTCGCGGTGAACGTCACGGCCGACTACCTCATCCGGGGCAAGCGCCGGAAGCGCTGACCTAGCGGAGGAGCTTGATCTCGCCGATGTCGTTCTCCGACACCTCGATGGTGAACTTCTCGCCCTGCTTGATCTCCAGGTCCTTCGGGAGGAGCCGGCGCGGGATGAAGTAGGTCTGCCCCAGGGAGTCCTTGATCTTCACCTGCTTGTCGTCGAAGGAAGAGCCGATGGTCCCCTGGATCAGGATGTCGCTCCCGACTTCGGCGACGGCGCTGAGGCTCAGGAGGAAGAGGAGGAGTGTTTTCATTGTGCTTTTCCTTTTAAGACTTTGTCTTTGATGGTTTTGTTCAGGAAGACCTTCTCCTCGTCGCCCGGGGCGGAGGAACCGAAGCCCGTTTCCTTGGTGCAGGCGACGGCGTCTGCGCACTTCTCCGGGCTGCAGGTCGACTGGCGGACGAAGAACGGAGCGTCGTTGCTCGCGGTGACCCTTTTGCACTTCACGTAGCCGGTGCAGATCTCGGCGTCCTTGGACTTGCCACACCCGTCGGGGCCCTTGACGATCTTCCGCGGGAGGAGGTCCACCCACTCGCAGGAATCGGCGTCGAAGTTCCGGGGTGATTCCTCGGACTCCTTGTCGAGGTCCGCGTAGGCCTTGGTGTCAGCTTCGAGGAGGGCGCGGCAGTCTCGGTTCGAGTGATCCTGGGCGTGGGAATTCTCGATCTTCCGGATGAGGATCGCGGCCTTGCCCTTGGGGAGGACCTTGTCGGCGGCGGACTTCTCCACCAGTTCGAAGCGCTTGACCTTGCACTCGAGGTCACCGTCTCTCTTCACTTCGATCGACGGGCAGCTCCACTTCGCACAGAGCTTGTGGTAGTCGTACTCGTGCCCCTCGAAGCCGCACCACTTGGCGACCGACTGGTACTTCTTCGGCGGGGTTCCCTTGACCGCGACCTGGTCCGTGCTGACGCAGGTCCCGGTCACGATTCGGAACTTGGCCTGGGCCGTGCCCGAGACGACGAAGAGGAGGGCGAGGGAAAGTAGGCTTCTCATTTGGCCTCCACGGTCTGGGAGAAGAGTTGCTGATCGAGGTCCTCACCCTGAGCCCCGTCGGCCCGCTTCGAGGAGTAGCCGCCTTCCTTGGTGCAGGCGACGGCCGAGGCCTGGTTGCAGTTCTTCGGACTGCAGGAGGACAGGCGGAGGAAGTCCGGCTTCGTCGCATCGACGTTCTTGCAGCGGACGTACCCGGTGCACACCTCGGTCCGGCTCTTCCCACCGCACTTGCCCGGGCGGCTCACGACCTTCCTCGGGATGTCGGGGATCCACTCGCAGGTGGAGGCCTCGTAGGTTGGCTTCGGCTTTTCCTTCACTTCATTCTTTACTAAGTCGACGGTGGTGACTGGAACCGGAGTAGGGACTGGGCCTGGTGTTGGGGCCGGGCCTGGAGTCGGGGCCGGGCCTGGAGTCGGGGCCGGGCCTGGAGTCGGGGCCGGGCCTGGTGTGGGGGCTGGACCTGGAGTTGGTGCCGGGCCGGGAGTCGGCGTGGGAGCCTGGGGCGGCTTCTTATCCGGATTCCCTCCAAGGATGAGACCGG
>SXUH01000250.1 GCA_005791855.1 Bdellovibrionales bacterium | reverse complement strand
ACAGCTACGGCCTGATCGAGGCGCGGGAGCAGTAGGGGAGAGTGCTTTTGCTTGAAGAACGAAGGATAAAAAAGTAAAATACTACGACTAGGAGTCATTATGTCAAAAACAGTTGGGACAGAAGAAAAAGCAGCACCCGCGACCCCGGAAGTGATGACCATCAAGAACTTCCGTTCGAACGGTGACATCGAGAACTTCTACCGCTACATCCACGACAACGGCCTGCGCCGGGAAGCCTTCATGCTGATGGAATACGCCATCAGCAAGGTCGCCAAGGTCCGCAAGGGCAAGCGCTCCAAGACCCTGCAGTAAGTTTCTAATCCAAGGGCCCACGGTGGGGCCCTTTTTTATCGAAAGTGAGGAACATGGAAGTCTCGCCGAAAAGTCGCATCGTCTTCGACCCCCTCTACGGATTCATCCACCTCACGACCCTCGAATGGGAAATCATCCACACTCCGTTCTACCAGCGCCTCCGGTGGATCAAGCAGCTCGGGTTCACGTTCTACACGTTCCCGGGGGCCGAGCACTCCCGCTACGGCCACTCCATCGGCGTGATGTTCAACGCCCACAAGATCCTCCAGCGCCTGGGCCGCGCGGTCACCGATCCGCAGCTCCTCGACGACGGGTTCAGCTCGAAGGAGAAGGCCTACCACCAGAGCATCCGCCTCGCGGCCCTCCTCCACGACCTCGGGACGTTCATGTTCTCCCACACGACGGAGATGGCCTACATCCGCTACGGCGAGACGACCCACGAGAAGAACGGCAAGGGCCACCCGGACGACCACGAGCACCTCGGGTCCTTCATCATCAAGAACACCGACTACCCGGGCGGGATCACCTACATCCTCAAGCAGCACGGCATCGACCCGCAGAAGATCTCGAACCTGGTGAAGGGGGTCGACCCGAGCATCATGGCCAACCAGATCCTCCACTCGGAGATCGACTGCGACCGGATGGACTACCTCCTCCGGGACGCGCACTACTCGGGGATCAAGTACGGCACCTACGACCGGGACTACCTCCTGCACCACTTCCGCGTGGCGCGGGTGAGTGGCCACGACGTCGTGGCGATCAACCACAACGCCCTCCACGCCGTCGAGGACTTCCTCATGGCCCGCTTCGCCTGGTACTCCCAGGTGGTCCGCTCGGCCCGCGGGGCGCGCTTCGACGCCATCGCCGAGGAGATCTGCTTCTACCTCCTCGAGAAGGGGAAAATTTTTACCTACTCCCAGCTCATGGAGATGATCGAGAACGACCCGGTGAGGTTCTACACCTTCAACGACCAGTACTTCATGCAGCAGGTGCACCTGAACTACGCCAACGGCTTCTTCGACAAGAACCCGCGGATGAAGGACCTGGCCTTCTGCCTCCTCTTCGACCACCCTCCGCGGACGGTGAAGTGCGACGAGTTCAAGCAGCGGATCCTGAGCCAGGACGAGGACCACGTCTACGACAAGATCGTCAAGCGCGCCGAGGACAAGATCAAGGAAATCAAAGACATACTGAAGAAGAAGGGGACGGAGAAGGACTGGATAGTTGAGGACCTCCCTAAGAAAAACATCATCTTCGTGAAGTCCCGGAAGAAGCTCGTCAAGTCCAAGACCGGGGAGAACCTCCTCCTCGAGCGGGACCCGGCGAAGATCCTCATGGACTCCGGGGATGTAAAACTTTTAGGGGACGTTGAAAACTCCATCATCAGTGGGCTACAGGATAAGTTTAACTTTGTGCCGAACGTGTACTGCTCTGATTCTGCTTTTGAACTTCTCCGAAAAGAAGGTATAATCCAGGACAGTTCCAGTCAGCTAAACGGCTAATTCTTACTCCTTTGCTTTCTTCGGTCCCAGCCGGTACAATGTTTGCATATTGTAACGTGGGCACCATGAAGGAGCCCACAAGATAGGCAGGTGTCACGGATGTTAACCGCTCGCTCGCATCCCCAGCAGGGTAATTCGAACCATCAGAACTACCTGTTCCACCTTGATAACATGTCCGTCGAGTACGGTGGCATCAGAGCCCTGAAGAACGTCCAGCTCACGATCTACCCGGGCGAGATCCTCTTCGTCACCGGCCCCTCCGGTGCCGGAAAGACCTCACTCCTGAACGTCCTCGGGGGCCACCTCGAGCCCAGCTCGGGCAAGGCGATCCTCCCGCACCAGCGGTCGTCGAAGCACTTCTGCTCGACGGTGTTCCAGGACCTGCGCCTCATGCAGAAGAAGACCTGCGAGGAGAACCTCTGGCTGGCCTTCGACAGCTCCATCTACAACTCGAAGACCGACTTCTTCCGCGAGATGGAAGACCTCGCGAAGCTCCTGAACGTCGCCGACCACCTGAACCGGAAGGTCGAGGACTGCAACGGCGGCTTCAAGCAGAAGATCGCCATGATCCGGGCCCTCCTCGCCAGGCCCACGGCCCTCCTCGCCGACGAGCCGACGAGCTCCCTGGACAAGGACAACTCCTACCGGCTCTTCGAAGTCCTGAACCACCTCAACCACAAGAAGGGGCTGACCATCGTCTGGGCCACGCACAACAAGGAACTCATCAAGCAGTTCCCGGGGAAGATCGCCCACCTCGACAACGGCAAGCTCGTCTACTCGGGGCACGCATGTTTTATCTAACGGAATTCTTCAAGACGCTCGGGGAGTCGCTCCTCCGCGGCTTCAGCTTCTTCCTCCTGACCTGCCTCCTGGCCTTCAGCCTGACCCACAGGCCGTGGATCGCGCGGACCATCGACCGGATCTCCCCGGACAAGCTCGTGAACCCGTACTTCGTCGCCGTCATCGACGGCACCGTGGACGCCGGCCGCGTGAAGACCGTCCTGGGCCAGCTCCCGGGAGTGGTGACGGTGAACGACAAGGGCAACGAGAGCCGGGGCAAGATCCAGCTCCTCGTGAAGCAGCTCGGGGAGGAGTACGCCCTCGACTCCGAACTGCTGAACTTCAAGTCCCTCCGGGTGGTGCTGAGCCCGTCGCTCTCGGCCGAGAGCCTCGAGTTCATCCGCGACCAGGTGGTGGCCCTGGGCGGGGAGGAGCACGTGAGCGCCACACCCATCAAGTACCCGGAGATCACCACGGTGATGAAGGCCCACCCGTTCTACGACTTCCTGGCGAAGGCCGGTGACTGGGGCGTGGTCGGGGTCGTCGCCCTCCTGTGGATCATCTCCTACTGGCTCTGCTACGACGTCTTCCGCTCCCGCTCGTACATCATCGAGAAGTTCCAGCGCCGGAAGCTCGTCGCCGCGAAGACCATCGCCACGGGCCTCGGCGTCGTCGCCGTCCTCTTCGCCGCCCTCGGCGTGTGGAACGGGACGCTGAAGTTCTTCGACTCGGTCCTCCTCCTGATGGTCTTCTCCGTGTTCTGGACGTTCTCCATGCAAGAATGGAAATGGAAGCCAACCCTATGAGTAAACGCCTCTTCTTCCTCACGCTCCTCTTCGCCGTCGGCGCGAGGGCCGCGGTCAACAAGCGCCCGAAGGACGACCTCGCCCGCTACCGCACGGAGGTGACGGAGCTCGGCGCCCGGCTCTCGACGCTGGAGAAGGAGATCGGCTCGAAGAACGACGTCTACCTCTCGAGCCTCGAGCAGATCCGGCAGTTCGAAGCCGACGTGAAGCTCTACCGGGACGAGGTGCGGAAGGTCCAGGACGACGTCGCCGCCTCCCAGACCGAGAACAAGAAGATCCTCCAGAACTACCTCGTCGAGAGCGAGAACGAGTCCACCGAGGCCTGGCAGAAGAGGGTCCACCTCGAGCTCCTGAAGCAGGCGCAGGTGAAGCTCGAGAACAAGAAGTCCGAGCTCCTCTCCTTCCAGGAGAAGGTCGTCGAGTTCGACGCCAAACTCCTCTCCCTCCGGAAGACCGAGGAGGAGCTCGCGGCCGTGATCAAGGAGCTCGAGGCGCGGCGGAAGATCGCCCAGGAGCTCTACGCCCTCAAGGTCGAAGACAAGAAGAAGTTCGAGTCCTCCGTCGTGAAGAAGACCATCACCACCCGGCTCGCGGCGGTGAAGAAGGAACTCAGCCTCGCCCCATTCGTCCAGCCGAAGCCGGACCGCCTCTTCGTGAAGCCCGTCGACGACTACCTCGCGTACACCGCGAGCCCGAAGGGCGTCACCTTCAAGTACCAGAGCGTGCAGCCGGTGAAGGCCGCGGGGAAGGGGAGGGTGGTCTTCGCGGGGGATCTCGCGAGCTACGGTCAGGTACTCCTCATCGACCACGGCAACGACCTCCGCACCGTCCTCCTCGGGAAGATGGACCTCCGGGTGAAGAAGAACGACACCGTGGCCGACGGCGACGTCATGGCGTACACGGTGAAGGACTCGAAGGACGCGCAGAACCTCTACTTCGAAGTGCGGAAGAAAAACACTGCGCAAAACACTATTTTGTGGTTAGAACTAAATGGAGTGAGTAAAATCTAAGACACCCATCTTAGGAGCACTCATGTCCTCTCTCGTCCCCCTCCTCCTCCTCACGTCGATCCTCGTCTCCCCGGCCCTCGCGCTCGAGGCGCCGAAGCCGGAGAAGGAAGCGGTGGCCACGCCGGCGCCGAAGATCGCCGAGAACAAGTCCCGCTTCGAGCAGCTCGAGCTCTTCAACAAGGTCCTCTACCTGGTGGAGAACCAGTACTACCGGCCCGTGAGCACGGAGAAGCTCATCGAGGGCGCGCTCAAGGGGATGATGGAGACCCTCGACCCGCACTCGTCCTTCCTGAACAAGGACTTCTTCGAGAAGATGCAGAACGACACGAAGGGAGAGTTCGGAGGCCTGGGCCTCGAGGTCTCGCAGAAGGAAGGGGTGATCTACATCATCAGTCCCATCGACGACACGCCCGCCTTCCGCGCCGGGATCAAGCCCCGCGACCGCCTGGTGGAGATCAACCACGAACCCATCGTCGGCATGACCCTCGAGCAGGCCATGGAGAAGATGCGGGGAGAGGTGGGCCAGAAGATCCACCTCGGGATCATCCGCGAGGGCGTGGACGGGGTGAAGAACTTCGTCCTCACCCGGGAGCTCATCAAGGTGAAGCCGGTGAAGTCCGAGCTCATCCAGGAGAAGTTCGCCTACATCCGCCTCACCCAGTTCCAGAAGCGCTCCACCGCCGCGGTGGAGGAAGCGCTCACGGCCCTCCGGGCGCAGGCGAAGGGGAACCTCGCCGGGATCATCCTCGACCTCCGCTCGAACCCCGGGGGCCTCCTCGACCAGGCCGTGGACATCGCCTCGCTCTTCCTGAAGGAAGGGGTGGTGGTGACGACGGAGGCGCGGGACCCGGCCAACAAGGAGATCCGCTACGTGAAGAAGTCCGGCATGAAGGACCTCTCCACGCCGCTGGCGGTCCTCATCAACGGCGCCTCGGCGTCGGCGTCGGAGATCGTGGCCGGGGCCCTCCAGGACTACAACCGCGGCGTGATCATGGGGTCCCAGTCCTTCGGGAAGGGCTCCGTCCAGACCGTGGCCCAGCTCGATAAGTTCACCGGCGTGAAGCTCACCATCGCCCAGTACATGACTCCGAAGAACCGGAAGATCCAGGCCATCGGCATCACCCCGGACGTGCCGCTCGACGAGATGGAGAGCGATAAGAAGAGCGGCTTCAAGGAAGACCGCTACATCCGGGAGAAGGACCTGAAGAACCACCTCACCGCCACCATCGAGACGCCGAAGGAGAAGCTCGAGCGGGAGGCCCTCGAGCGGCAGGAGCGGGCCCAGAAGATAAAAGAGCTGGAGAGCCGGAAGGCGAAGCTCGCCGCCAAGGACAAGGAGAAGGAGAAGGACGACGAGCTCTTCAAGACGTACAACCCCAAGGAAGACTACCAGGTGCTCTCGGCGGTGAAGTACCTCCAGGGGTTCAACGTCTACGAGTCGTTCATCAAGTCGAACAAGCAATGATGGGCTTCGACGCCGCCACCGTCTCCGATCTCGTCTCGCGGGTGAAGGACCTCCTCGAGGACCAGTTCGGCGAGGTGATGGTCCAGGGCGAGGTCACCAACCTCTCTCCCTCCGCCGCGGGCCACTGGTACTTCACCCTCTCCGACGACGACGCCTGCCTCTCCTGCGCGCTCTTCAAGGGCGACGCCCTCCGGAACCCCTTGATCCGGTCGCTCAAGAACGGCGACAAGCTCGTCGTGGCCGGGCCCATCAGCGTCTACCAGAAGCGCGGCTCCTTCCAGCTCCTCGCCAAGCGCATCTTCCCCGCCGGCGAGGGCCAGCTCAAGCTCCAGTACGAACGGCTCAAGGCGAAGCTCGCCCAGGAGGGCCTCTTCGACATCGAGAAGAAGAAACCGATCCCGCCCTTCCCCAAGCGCATCGCCGTCATCACCGCCGAGCACGGGGCCGCCCTCCAGGACTTCCTCAACGTCCTCCGGCGCCGGTCCCTGTGGATGGACGTCCTCATCGTCCCGGCGCTGGTCCAGGGCGACGGGGCCCCGAGGTCCCTGCTCTCCGCCCTCGCGAAGGCAGAGGCCGTGAAAGGCATCGACACCATCGTCTTCACCCGCGGCGGGGGGAGCCTCGAGGACCTCTGGGCCTTCAACGACGAGAACCTCGTCCGGGCGATCCACCGGTGCGAGATCCCGGTCATCAGCGCCGTCGGGCACCAGGTGGACTTCACCCTCTGCGACTCCGTCGCCGACCTTCGCTCGGAGACCCCGACGGCCGCCGCGGAGACGCTCTCCCAGCCGCAGACCGAGCTCCGGGCCCGGCTGACGTTCTGCCAGACCCATCTGAAGTCGGACCTCTTCAAGCTCTACCAGCACATCCAGCTCGTGTCCCAGAAGTTCCACCCGAAGGGCCTCTCGGGGCTCATGTGGCAGAGGATCCAGGCCGCCGAGAAGCGCCTGGGGAACATCCGACTAAAAGACCGCGCCACTCAGTTTATCGGCTTCGCGGAGAAGACCCAGCGGCTCGACGAAAACATCCTGCGGCTCACGCACGGGTCGAAGCTGAAGTCCGCGGGCCTCGTCGAACGGCTCAAGCGCCTTGAGCAGGTGCTCCAGGCGCTAAACCCCTCAAAGGTCTTGGGGCGGGGGTACACTTTCCTGCAAATAGAGGGTGGAGAAGTTATCACATCTTTGCGACAATATGAGAAACTCGGACCGAAGTCGGTGGTCGGCGTCCAATTCCATGATGGAAGAGGGAAGGCATTGAAGGATTAATATGAGATTCCTATTTTCACTGTGGCTGCTCTTCCCCGTCCTCTCCTGCGCGCAAGCGACCCCGGTTTCGAAGCAAGAACACACCATCCGCCCCGGCGAAGTCCGCCTGGTGGAGTTCCCCATCGAAGAGCCGACGGCCGACCTCGTCTGCCGGGACCAGAAGGTGAAGTACTCCCAGAAGGAGAAGCTGGGCCGGGCGATCATCGTCGAGAGCTACTTCTCCGAGCTCCGGCCCTTCACCTGTCAGCTCAGGAAAGACGACCGGGTCTACCACGAGCTCCACTTCAAGCTCGAGACCAAGGAGTTCAAGCAGGAGCAGCTCAAGGTGGACGGCAAGCGCATCGAGCTCAACCCGAAGGACCAGAAGCGCGCCTACGACGAGCAGATGGTCCTCAACCAGATCTACGACTCCTCCCTCGGCGAGTTCCAGTTCTCCCAGGCCTTCGCGCCTCCGATGAAGAGCCTCGTGACCAGCGTCTACGGGATCAAGCGCGTCTACAACAAGCGCAAGCTCAGCCAGCACCTGGGCATCGACTACCGCGCGGCCGTGGGAGACAAGGTCCCCGCGTCGAACAGCGGGAAGATCGTCTACTCCGGGGACCTCTTCTACACCGGCTGGACGGTGATCATCGACCACGGCATGGACATCTTCACGGTCTACGGCCACCTCTCGAAGACCCTGGTGAAGGCCGGCGAAATGGTGCAGCGGGGCCAGCTCATCGGCCTCTCCGGAAATACCGGAAGAACTTCTGGACCCCATCTCCACTGGGGTGTTAAAGTACAAGGCCAGTACATCGATGGCTTTTCTTTGATCGACGAGACGAAGAAAATCTTTAAAGAGTAGGGCATGCTCGAGTATTCCGGCTTCATCAAATTCAGAGTGGACCCGTTCCTCTCCAGCGACCTCCGTCGCGTCCTCGAGCTGGTGCTCCAGGAGTTCAAGGATGCGGAGGTCGAAGAGCTCCGCACCGATCCGGACCCGGGGGAGGAGAGGTTCCTCATCGACTTCATCTCCGAGACCTCCTCCTTCCTCGCCAAACCCGCCAGGGACTTCCGCATCTGCCTCCGGAGCCGCAACCAGGACCTCTTCAGCTTCAGCCTGAACCTCGAGGACTCCTCGGTGGACGCCGTCCTCGACGACCAGCTGGACCCCGTGCAGATCGACGGCCTGGTGAGGAACGCCCTGAGGCGCCACGTGCAGGAGAAGGAGCGGGAAGTCTCCCTCGCGGGGATCCGCAACGTCCGGAGGTTCGAAGCCCGGGTCCGGACCCAGGCGCAGAAGCTCACTCCGGCGCAGGCCTCCTTCAACTCCGAGGACCTCCTGAACTACGCCCAGGAGCTCGTGAACCTCGAGAAGAACCTCATCCACGCCGAGGACCTCCCGAAGCAGGAGAAGGTCCTGAAGCTCTTCGCGAAGAAGAACCTCGAGCGGGCGAAGTTCCAGTTCCACACCGGGGAGAAGCTCTCCCGGGTCCAGGTGACGAAGAACCTCCTCCTCCTGCCGCGGCACCGCGGGAAGTTCCTCGCCCTCGACCTCGGCTTCGACGACGAGGACTACCGCCAGCTCGTCAAGAAGCTCTTCTTCTTCTACACCCTCATCGGCTTCTTCCGGGGCGGCCAGGAGGTGGCGGACCCGTTCTTCGACGAGGCCCTCTGGGAGCGCGTCCTCGACAACATCCCGTTCCCCCTCGCCCTCCTCTCGAAGGCGGGCGAGGTGCACCAGCACAACACCCTCTTCGCGAAGCTCGGCCTCGCCCCCCTGGACTGCCTGAAGCTCGCGGAGAAGGAGAAGGTCCTGGTGAGCGACATCCCGTACAACGTCTTCCGCAAGGAGCTCCACCACCTCGACGAAGACAAGATCCTCTTCGTCTTCTTCACGGAGAGCTTCTTCCTCAAGGGGGAGGGGAACCTCACTCCGACGGGGCAGGAGCTGGGGATCATCAGCTCGAGCATCGCCCACGAGCTCAACAACCCCATCGCCGGGATCCAGGCCGCCCTCACCCTCCTCCTCCTCGACGAGAGCGCCTCCGGGGAGGCGAAGGCGACCCTCCTGGAGATGAAGAACGGCTCCGTCCGCTGCAAGCAGCTCATCGAAACCTTCCTCGGCTTCTCCAGCCGTTCTCCGCGCGGCCTCCAGACCTTCGAGCGGGAGACGAGCCCGATCGAGATCTGCTACAAGCAGGCGCAGAACCTCCTGCGCTTCCGCACCGTGGAGAGCGGGATCCGCTTCTCCTTCGAGGCCTCGAGCCACTCCACCTTCCGGGCACCGGTGAACGTGAGCCTCCTGACCATGACCTTCTACCTGCTCCTGGGAGAGATCATGACCCTCTACTCGCACCAGCTCCTGGTCACCAACAAGAACCAGATCGAGAAGGTGATCAAGGGCGAGATCATCGAGTCGTCCCAGGAGATCACCATCCAGCTCTTCGACCTCAACGTCTCCGGCCTCACCCTCTCGAAGCTCATCCAGAACCTGCTCAACATCGAGAACTTCGTGCTGCAGATCTCGGACTATTCCCTCCGGTTCATCTACAATCCATAGATGGCATCTCTAGAGGTGCTTCGAGGGGAACTCGTACCGGTCGGCCTCGTCCCCCGCGAGGGCCTCGAGGCGGTTCAGGTAGAGCTTCCGGTCGTCCTTGATGTCCGAGTTCTTGAGCGTCAGGTAGATCTCCGGCTCGGAGACCAGGGCGTGGTGGAACATGGCGAGGAAGATGTCCTTGATGTCGTTCTGGATGAAGACCTTCTTCTTGCTCTTCTGCTGCTGCTCGAACCGTGACACCTGGCTCGCGAGGAACTGGTGGAGCTTCTTCTTGTGGGACGGGAACTTGAAGATGAGCTGCGAGTAGGGCGAGAAGTTCAGGAACGAGTAGACGATGAACTGGCCACTGATGAGGTGCGGGGTGATGACGAAGTCGTGTTCGTCGATGAGCCGCGGCGCCGGCGGGAGCACGTGCCGGGCCTTGAGGTACTCGACGGTCTTCTTCCGGTAGACCTCCGGGATCTTGATGAAGTTGGCGTTCATGAAGAAGAGGCCCTCGATGAAGGGGCCGCAGAGGCGGATGTGGATCTGGCTCCAGCGGAACTCGGCGAGGTAGGCCTCGAGGTGCACGAGCTCGACCTTCGGCGACTTGATCGGGAGGATGGTGAGGATCACCCCGTTGTCTCCCTTGATGGTGAGGATGCACGGCTGCTCGATCCGCTCCAGGACACCGAGGACCTTCGGGATGCCTTCGCTCGGTTCGATGATGGCGCGGTCGAGCTCGAACTTGTTCCGGGGGTAGTAGAGCTGGTTCACCTTGCGGATGTTCTTGCTCTCGAAGATATCGAGGTACTTCAGGAGGAGCATCCCGGTCGCCCGGGCGTCCTCGATGGCCCGGTGGGCCTGGGAGTGGGCGATGCCGAAGATCTGGGACATGTAGTTGAGGTTCGAGCTCATAATGTCCGGGATCATGTACTTGGTCATGATGTTGGTGCAGATCACCTTGTTGTCGAGCGTGGGCCTCTGGAGCTTCTTCAGCACGCCGTTCAGGAACGGGATGTCGAAGGAGGTGTTGTGGGCGACGAGGATGTCGCTGCCGATGTAGGCGACGATCTCGTCGATGACCTCTTCGATGCGCGGGGAGTGCTCGACGTCCGCGCGGCGGATCCCGGTGAGCTTCTGGACGAAGTCCGGGATCTCCTTCTGGGGGTTGATGAGGAAGCTGCGCTCTTCGGCGATCCGCCGGTTCTCGATCTTCACCATGCCGATCTCGATGATCTTCTCGGTCTCGGGGTTCCCGCCCGTGGTTTCGAGGTCGATGACACAGAATTTTAAGGACTGGAGGAGCTCACCGGAGGTGTTGTAGTTTTTTTCTGACATTCGTTGAAAAGGAACATTCGTTCCTTCCTTCTAGGTTTTACTTTCGTTACTTCAAGTGGCCCGGGGTGAAGGCCATGGGGAGGAGGTCGCCGAGCGTCCTCCGGGTTTCCTTGCCGGCGCCGTCGCCGATGGTGACCTCGAGGCCCGGGTCCGCGAACTCCGTCATGACCTGCAGGCAGAGGCCACAGGGAGGCCAGCCGTCGACGGTGTAGACGTAGATGCGCGCGAGCTTCTTCTGTCCCTCGGAGACGGCTTTGAGGATGGCGACCCGCTCGGCGCAGATGGTCCCGCCGAAGCTCGAGTTCTCCACGTTGCAGCCCTGGTAGACCTTCCCGCTGTCCGTTTCGACCGCGGCACCCACCTTCGCCTTCGAGTAGGGGGAGTGGGCCCTGGTGGCGGCGTCCATCGCCAGTTCTCGGAGAGTCTTGCTCATTAAACCTTTCCCGTTTTTTTGAGTTCCCCAATAGTTTCAGTCAAAATTGTGGCAAAACCAACCATGGCTTTTTCTGCCACCTTCTTCACGTCCGCGTGGTTGAGCTTCTCCTGCTTGATCCCGGCGGCGTAGTTGGTGATGCACGCGACCCCCACGACCTTGAGGCCCAGGTGGTTAGCCGCGATGACCTCCGGAACCGTGCTCATCCCCACGAGGTCGGCGCCGATGATCCGGAGCATGCGGATCTCCGCCGGCGTCTCGTAGGTCGGCCCTAAGACCGAGCAGTAGACTCCGTCTTTGATCTCCACGTGGTGGTTCCTGGCTACGGCGGCGAGGAGCTTCCGGAGTTCCGAATCGTAGGCGTTCCCCATGTCCGGGAAGCGCGGTCCGAGCTCGGCGATGTTCGGCCCCACCAGGGGGTTGCGCCCCGAGAGGTTGATGTGGTCGGTGATGCTCACCAGGTCCCCCGGGTGGAAGTTCGGGTTGATCCCGCCGGAGGCGTTGGTGAGGAAGAGGATCTCCACGCCGATCGCGGCGAGGGTCCGGACCGGGAGGACGATCTCCTCCATCGGGTGGCCTTCGTAGGCGTGGAGCCGGCCCTGGAGGGCCGCAACGCTCACGCCGTGGATCTCGCCGATGATGAGCGCCCCCGAGTGGCCCTCCACCGACGTTCGGCGGAAGTGGGGGATGTCTTCGTAGGGGATGATGGTCTTGTTCTGCATCTGATCGATGTAGATCCCGAGGCCCGACCCCAGGACGATGCCTACCTTCGGCTTGGTGGAGATCTTCGAGAGGATGTACTGAGAGGCTTCGAGGATTTTTGACAGCGCCATGCGGGTTCCTTAGCTGAGTTTTTCGAGGATGAGTTTCGGGGTCTTTACTTTCATCACGGAGACGGTGAGGACGTCCTTCAGGAACCGGGCCCTGATCTCGTCGGCGGTCGCCTGTTGGTGGGCGTGGTGGTAGATGGTGAAGATCGGCTCGCCCTTCTTCACCCGGTCCCCGATCTTCTTGTGGAAGTGGAAGCCCACCTGGTGGTCGATGGCGTCCGCCTTGGCCTTCCGGCCTCCGCCGAGGAGGATGAGGAGCAGGCCGATCTGCTCGTTCTGGAACATCTTCACGTAGCCGCTCCTGTTCGCCGTGACCTCGGTTCGCACCTTCGCCAGCGGGAGGAGGCCGTAGTCGTCGACGACCCGGTCGTCTCCGCCCTGGGAGCGGAGGAGCTTCCGGAACTCCGCGAGCGCCTTCCCGGAGCTCACCATGAGCTCGGCCTTCGCCCGGGCCTTCTCGAAGCTCTTCTCCACCCCGGCGAGGTGGATCATGTGGGCCGCGAGGGCGACGGAGAGGTCGGTGAGGTCCCTCGGGCCCTTCCCCTTGAGCGTCTCGATGCTCTCGATGATCTCGTTGGAGTGGCCGACGGCGTTCCCGAGCGGCTGGTTCATGTCGGTGATGAGGGCGACGGCCTTCTTCTTGAAGCGCTTGGAGGTGCCGATCAGGCTCTTGCCCAGGGCCCGCGCGTCCCTGGTGGTCCGCATGAAGGCGCCGGTGCCGGTCTTGATGTCGAAGACGATGCCGTTGGCCCCTTCGGCGAGCTTCTTACTCATGATCGAAGCGGTGATGAGCGGGATCGAGTCGATGGTGGCCGTCACGTCCCGGAGGGCGTAGATGAGCCGGTCCGCCGGAGCGATGTCCGGCGTCTGGCCGATGAGAACCAGACCTTCTTCGTTCAACTTCTTCGCGAACGTCTCCAGGTCGAGGGCGGTGGTGAAGCCCGCGACGGCTTCGATCTTGTCCACGGTGCCGCCGGTGTGGCCCAGGCCCCGGCCCGCGATCATGGGGACCTTCACGCCGGCGGCGCTGGCGATGGGGGCGAGGATGAAGGACGCCTTGTCTCCGATGCCGCCGGTGGAGTGCTTGTCGATGACGTTCTTCCCCGGGAACTTCAGCTGCTTCCCGGACTCGAGCATGGCATCGGTGAGGGCCGCGGTCTCGGCGCCGTCCATCCCGCGGATGAACATCGCCATCAGCATGGCCGACATCTGGTAGTCGGGGATCTTGTTCTCCGTGTAGCTCTGGATGAACCACTTTATTTCTTTGGCCGTGAGCACGCCCCCGTTTTTCTTCCTGTCGATGAGCGGGTAGACCTGGAAACTTTCTTTCTTCATAGAGGCTCGCATCCAATAACTGATTTGCCATTTTTAAGAGTGGGACTTATCATAGTCTCAAGGCGTCCCCAATGGCAAATTTATCTCCGAAGGTTATGGTATGAAAAAGGTCCTTTGTCTCCTCCTCGGCTTGCAGCTCGTCCTCCTCGCACCTGCGTCCGCCCAGAGTGAGGCCGACTTCGTCAAGAAGACCCAGGATGACATCATGGTCGTCTCCGCCGCCGCCGCCGCCGGTGCGATCCTCGGGCTGTCGACCCTTTCCTTCGTCGATAAACCGAGCCAGCACGTATCTAACATCTGGACCGGGGCCGCCATCGGCGTGATCGCCGGTGTGATCTTTGTTGCCTATAACAGCGCGCAGAAAAGCCAAGAGGAACTCGAGAGCTCAGTGGATTTCCAAACCTCCGAACGCATGGCTTGGCACCAAGACAATAGCAAAATTCTAACATCTCCAAAGGTGCAGTTTGGCACCCAAATCTGGTCATCTAGCTTCTAAAATTTCAGACTTTTCTT
>SXUH01000249.1 GCA_005791855.1 Bdellovibrionales bacterium | reverse complement strand
CTCCTCTCGAAGAACGGAGTGATGAAGCTCGAGTTCGTCGCCGACGAACTCGGGGCCGGGCTCTACAGTAAGGTTGGACTGAGCAAGGTGGATGAGGAATCTGTTGGGATGGTCTACTCGTTTCCAAAGCTCAAGAAGAATCAGCAGACGTCGTTCTACGCTGGGAGCTACCTCATCGGCTGCGACATCAGGTGAGGTCCCGCGGGACGGCTCGCGCGGAACCAGGATGGCAGTTCACAAAAAATCCCGGGGACCTGAAAAAACTTAAAGGTACGGCGGCGAGCCACCCGTGACTGCCTCCGAAGAGTGGTACATCGCTGTACCACTCTGGTCGAAGGACGTTCTTCCTACTTGAGGTTCCTCACCGGCGAGAGATAGCTCTGGGCTTCGCTGTCGAAGAAGCTATCGAGTTGGGTGCTGGCGATCTTGGCTTCGATCGAGCTCACCTGGTTGTAGGCCTGGACGATCCGTTGGTGGATGGAGATCTTCTGGATGAGGCTCGCCGTTGGGAAGTTCTCGGCGATGGCCTTGAGACTCTGATTTATCCGGGTTCGGTTTCTGCCCAGCCAGGAGTTCACCACGGCGAACTTCACGGCCTTCGGATTCGCAGCGGCTTGCGCGAGGAGAAGGGTGTTTCCGAAGTCCTGAACGATGCTCGCGAAGTCTTCGGCGGCGTCCTGAGCCTTGTAAGAAGTGGTGGGATCGGCTTTGATCGGCGCGTAGGAAATCGTCATGTACTGCTTGTGGTAGGTGTAGGACCTCCACCGTAGGTCCAGGATGCCGGTGCTCTGGATCTTGATGACCGTCTCATCGCTTCCGCTTAGAACCTGAACTCCACCTACCGCGTCGTCCGAGTGAACGATTCGGGTGACCTTAAAGGTACAGAGGAGGTACTCCGTGAAATCGAAGTCCCGGACAGCACCCACGAGGTCTCCCAGAGAAGCCTTTTCTAGGTCGAGGGTCGGTCGATCCACGCTAACGCCGTCACAGGTTTCGATCTTCGCATAGATGCGGGTGGAGACCGACTCACTCGCGGTGGAGAGAATCTTCCGGAAGCCAGGGGATGTGGTGTGAGCGTCGAAGATGACTTCGCTTCCATTGGAGGAGATCCGAGACATCCGGAGCTTCCAACCCATGGCGTAGGAATCCCCGACGGGAACGGTGAACCTCGGTCCGATGAGGTAGGTCTGGTCCATCTGCGCGCTGTAGATCCCCGCGTGGGTCCACCCGGCCGAGTCTTGGGCTTGGGCGAGGTTAACCGAGGGGATTGCCGCGAGCAGAGCGATGACGAGGCTGAAGCACTTAAGGGTTCGCATGTGGAGGCTCCTTAGAGGGATTTAGAGTAAGGGGTTTTGGGTGACGATCTCATAGTAAAACTTCTGACCCTGGGGGTGGACTTCGCACTTCGTCCGGTACATGGCGAAGCGGTCCGAGCTCAGGAGTCGCGTGCGCTCGCACTCGATCCGTGCCTCGCGCTCCGAAGCGAAGAGTTCCCCCGGCAACTCCGGGGCGAGGTCCAGGGAAGTCACCAGCCGGCTCCAGGGGAAGGGTTGGCTCAGGTCCCCCATTCCCAGCACCTCGTAACCGTAGACCTTCTGTGAAACTGAGTAGACGTGGGTGTAGGGAACGGAGACCTCCACGAGCACCGGCTCCTGGCTGTAGTACTGGGAGGAGCTGTCGGTACTGCTGGTGACGTCGCTGCTCCCACTTCTCGAACTCTCCCGCTCCCGGCTCCGGCCACCGTACCGGCTGCCGAGGGCGGCCGCGGATCTCCTCGACTCGGCGGAGGCTCCGGAGACCCGACCGTAGACGGCTCTCGTCGAGCTTCCGGAGTTCGTGGAGTATCCCATGAACTGGTTGTCCGTGCGGAAGCGGGTTTCTTCCCGGATCTCTTCCCAGTTCTTCCCGAGGAAGCGGCAGAAGACAAAGTAGTATCTCTTCCGGAAGAGGAGCTTGGATCGTTCGCAGTGTTCCAGCGCCTCCGCGAAGGTCACGCCGGTGCGCGAGCCGTCCATTCCTTCCTGCACAAGCAAGACGGGTTTGAGGTCGACGGCCGACGTCGCCTCCGCTCGGGCGGGCATCGTCTCCCGGTGCTGGGCCCAGGCCTGGCTGACCAGTCCGCTGAGCATCGTCACTGCTAAGTATCTTCTGAACTTCATTCTCATATCTCACTCCTCTTGAAAGCTCGGAGGCTTCCTGCGAAGTGAATACCGCTTTACGGGATAGGAATCAACCGGTGGGAGGTACTAAACTGGTACACGGAAGGTACCACCATGGGGCCCTTGTGATACCAGCGGGCCTTCGTACCTCGGTCGAGCAGCAGGTTCATGCCTGGACCGTTGCTCCGAGACTCTCGACGAGCCGACGTCATTCCCTCTGCGAAAGTTCGAACAATTTCCGGTACTCTCCGGTCCTCTCCATCAGCTCCCGGTGACTCCCCTCTTCGACCTTCTGCCCGTCCTTCATCACCACGATCCTGTTGAACTCCTTGAGCGTGGAGAGCCGGTGCGCCACGGCGACCACCGTCTTGTGTCCAGCGACCCTCTCGAGGGCCGCCTGGACGATCTTCTCCGACTCGTTATCTAGTGCCGAAGTCGCTTCGTCGAAGAGGAGCACGTCCCGGTTCTTGAGGAAGGCGCGGGCGATGGTCAGGCGCTGGCTCTGCCCTCCGGAGAGGCGCACGCCGCGGTCACCGATGGAGGTCTCGAGCTGGGCCGGAAGGTCTTTGATGAAGTCCCAGGCGTAGGAGATCTCCAGCGCGTGCCGGAGCTCTTCCTCGGAATGGGTGTCGCCAGTGGTGAGATTCTCTCTCACCGAATCGTTGAAGAGGAAGATGTCCTGGCTCACGAGGCCGAAGAGCTTCCGGACGGAGACGAGGGAGTACCTGTTGATGTTCTTCCCGTCGATGAGGATCTCCCCGTTCGTCACCTCGTAGAGCCGAAGGAGGAGGCTCACCACGGTGGACTTCCCGGACCCGGAGAGGCCAACCAGTCCGACCTTCTCTCCCTTATTGATGACGAGATTGAAGTTCTTCAGGACGTTCCCTTCCCCGTAGGAGAAGGTGACGTTCCGGAATTCGATGGTCGCTTCGAAGCCCCGGAGCTCCTCCACGTCGGCCTCCGGTTCTTCCTTCACCTCGAGGAGGGCGAAGATCCGCGTGGCCGCGGCCTTGGCCTGGTTGAGCTTGGCATTGGCCTTGCTGAACTTCCGGACCGGATCCATGAACATCGCCAGCGCGGCCACGAAGGAGATGAAGCCCCCCGTGGTGAGCTCGCCGGTGGAGATCCGGTGGTGGGCGAAGATGATCACGCCCCCGAAGGCCAGGGACCCGACCAGTTCGATCAGGGGATGGGAGTGCTCCTCGGCGGAGTTGCTCTTCCGCTTGTTGGCGAGCAGCGACGCCTGGGACTTCTCGAAGCGGGAGACGATGTACTCGCGGAGGCCGAAGGCCTTGATGATCTTCTGGCCGCTCAGGGCTTCGCTCACGATGTGGGTCATCTCCGCGCTGTCCTGCTGGGCCCGGCCGACGTACTTCCGGATCCGCTTCCCGGAGACGCTGAAGATGAGGATGAACAGCGGCGCGGTGGCGAAGATGATGAGGGTGAGCTGCCAGTCGTGGTAGAACGCGACGCCGAGGAGGGAGACCGCGGTGATCGGCTCCCGGATGACCTCGAGGGAGTTCTTGAAGGCCTCGGAGAAGACCTGGGTGTCGCTCATGATGGTGGAGATGAGGTTCCCCTGCTTCTGCTGGGAGAAGTACTTCGCCGGGAGCTTCTGGAACTTCGAGTAGATCTGCGAGCGGATCTGCCGCGTGGACTTGTCCACCACCTGCCGCAGGCCGAAGTAGTGGAAGAACCGCAGCGGGTAGTTCAGGACGCCGAGGCCGATGAGGATCAGGGCGAGGTTCCGCGCGTCCTCGAAGCTCGACCCGGCCGCGAAGCCCTTGTCGAAGATGTCCTTTACCAGATAAGCTTCGTAGGCCTTGATCCCCGCCAGCGGCAGCGCCAGGAGGGCGGCCACGATGGCTTCTTTCCAAAAGGGACGGAGGTATGGGAACATTAGCTTAAGCACACTCAGCATGAGACGATCTTAAGCTTTAACGGAGGCTAAGTAAATTAAAACGCGGAAAGCGGTCTTCCTGGACCGGGACGGGACGTTGATCCTCGACAAGAACTACCTCTCCCGAGTGGAAGACATCGAGTACTTCCCGGACACCCTGCGGGCCCTGCGCCTCCTCCAGGAGCTGGGCTTCGACCTCTTCGTCGTCACCAACCAGTCGGGCGTGGGCCGCGGCTACTTCTCCCTCGAGTCCGTCCACACCATCCACCGGCAGCTCCAGAACGACCTGCGGGAGGAGAAGCTCGAGCCGTTCAAGGACTTCGCCGTCTGCCCCCACTCTCCGGACGAGAACTGCGACTGCCGCAAGCCCTCGGGGAAGATGATCCAGCTCCTCATCGACAAGTACCATCTGAGCAAGGACCAGTCGTACATGATCGGCGACAAGGCCATCGACGCCGAGTCCGGGAAGAACGCCGGGATCACGGGGCTCCTGGTGCGGACGCCGGCGCGGGACGGGTACCCGGCGTTCAAGACGCTCCTGGAGTTCGCGGAGTCACTTAAAAAGAAGTGAGTAGGCCTTGAGCTCCACGGGCCTCAAGTGGTACTGGTGGCAGAAGTACTGGATGAGCTTGTCGGCCTCGGAGAAGTTCGTTCCCTTGAAGAGCTCGTAGTCCTGGTACTTCGTCTGGTAGCCCTTCTTGATCCGGAGGAGGAAGCCCTTGTCGTTCTCCCCCTGGCTGCACTGGCCACAGGAGAACTGGCCGCTCGCCGGGAGGAAGTGGACCACCTCGCTCTCCAGGAGGCCCGTGCCGCAGTAGCTGCAGGTGTCCGTGTCGGGCATGATCCCGAGGTGGAAGAGGAGCTTCACGAGGAAGAGGGTGAGGTGCTGCTGGGCTTCGAACCGCTTCTTCGCGAGGGCGTCTTCGATGTAGAAGAGGGCGTTGCTGAGCACGGAGAAGATCCCGCTGTGGTCTTCGTTCTGGTAGTCGCTGGTGCCGAACTGGTACGGGATGGAGAACTTCTGCAGGACCTCGAAGTAGAGGCAGACGAGGTAGTAGGCGTGGACGTCGTAGCGGATGTGGTCCCCGACCCAGAGGCGCTGGTGCTCGGCGCAGACCATGAGTTCGGAGGCTTCGATCCGCTGGGACTTCTGGTCCCTGACTAGGACCTTCATCATCGCCCCGAGCTCGAAGACCGTCGGCTTGTGGTGCTTCCCGCCCCCCTGCCCTCCGTAGACGTAGAAGCTTCCCACGAGGCCGTTCCTCATGAGGAGCTTCACGATCAGATCCCGGTCCTTGTAGGGAACCTTGTGAATGACTAGTCCTTCAAAAACCACTCTTGCCTCAGGAAGAAGTGAATCTTAATTCTCAGGGTTATCCACAGAATCTTTAAAAAGTTCACCACCGGGTTCCACTTTATGCCAGGTGGTTTCTCTAAGGCCAGAACTTCATAGCCGGCACCCGACCGACCGCCTCTGGCAACCATCTGCACCCAGAAGTCTTCGTTCCCGACCTCGTAGAGCAGGACCACCCGCTGGATGAGCGGGAGGTTCACGCCGTGGCTCAGGACGGTGGTGGCGACGATGAAGTCGCAGGTTCCAACGAGGGCGAGCCGCCGGGAGAACTCCGCGGCCTCCCCTCCGAGGCAGGTGAGGACGGACCTCCCCTTCTTCCGGAGGAGCTCCGCTACGGCCGTGACCTCCTGCCGGTAGGCGCAGAAGACCAGCGTGCATCCGGCGGACTTCCTCTCTTCCTCCAGAAAGCTCAGGAGCAGTGTCTTCCCGGGAAATCGGAGGTAGGACTTCGGAGCAAACCGGAGCCTCTGGTTCCCGCAGTCCACCCAGAGCTTCCGATCGAAGTGGCCCATGAGTTCGATGTCTCGCCTCATCCACTCCGGGAGGGTCGCCGTGAGGAAGATCACGAGCTCCGCGGTCAGCGAGACCTCGTAGAAAGTTTCCCAGAGCCGCTGCCGGAACGTGTTTCCCCAGTAGTACGTGAGGTGGGCTTCGTCGAAGATCACCACGGGCTTCGCGACGGGAGAAGCGCTCCACTCCTCCGGCGTGCGGACGTCGATGGTCCCTTCCCATTTTGTTAAGCATTCGTTAACAAGGGCCCGCAGTGGAGCGAGCACCAGGAGATCTTCCGGGTCAAAATTAATTGAGAAATCTTTTATCCAAAAGGTCTTACCGGATGCCGGCGGTGATGTAAGAATTAGAAGCGTGGTTCGCATCCCTCGCAAGCTAGGAGGGCCGAAGAGGAAATCAAATCGAGAACGCAGGAATAGCATGAAAATTGTCATCATCG
>SXUH01000029.1 GCA_005791855.1 Bdellovibrionales bacterium | reverse complement strand
GTGGCCTTCGCTCTCGAGGAGCCGCCGTTCTTCGGGTCCTCCGACATGGGGAGCGCCCACTACGCCAAGCACCTCCGCCAGGAGAAGGTTGAGATCAAGATGATGCTGGCGCTGGATATGATCGGGTACTTCTCCTCCAAACCCCAGTCGCAGGAAAGGCCCTTCCCGCTCCAGGCCCTCTACCCGAGCACCGGGGACTTCATCTCCGTGGTCGGGAACCTCTCGCACCTCTCGCACACCCGGAGAGTGAAGAAGCTCATGCAGGAAGGCTCCCCGGGGCTTAAGGTCGAGTCGGTGAACGCGCCGGCGGCGATCCCCGGCGTGGACTTCTCCGACCACCGGAACTTCTGGGCCCACGACTACCCGGGGCTCATGATCACCGACACGGCCTTCTACCGAAACCCCAACTACCACACCGCCACCGACACCGCGGACACGCTGGACTTCGAGACCATGAACAAGGTGGTGCAGGGCCTCTACTACGCGGCCAGGAATTACTAGCTACTGGGAGAGCTCGTCCTGGTCGAGCTTCAATGTCCGGGAGGTCTTCGCTCCCAGCTCCCGGAGGTTCTCCATCCGCGCGGCGAGGCTCCCCTTGCCGGTGAAGAGCTTCCCCTTGAGGCCATCGAAGGAATCGCCCACTCTCCGGATCTGCGCCTGCATAGCCTCGATGTCCTCGGCCACGCCGGCGAACTTGTCGTAGAGGGCCCCCGCCTGGCGGGCGATCTCGATGGCGTTCTTCGTCTGCCGTTCCTGCTTCCACACGCTCGCCACGGTCCGGAGGGTGGCGAGCAGGGTCGACGGGCTCACCAGCACGATGTTCCTCTCCCAGGCGTGGGTGAAGAGCTCCTTGTCCTTCTGCATGGCGAGTACGAAGGCCCCTTCGATCGGAACGAAGAGCATGACGTAGTCCGGAGTGTGGAGCTTGTCCAGCCGGTGGTAGCCCTTGTCCGAGAGGCCCTTGATATGGGCATAGAGGGAATCGAGGAAGTGGGAGAGGTCCTCCTCCGCCTGGCCACTGACGAACCGCTCGTAGGAGACGAGGCTCACCTTCGAATCGATGACGAGGTGCTTGTTCTCCGGGAGCTTGATGACCACGTCCGGGAGCTGGGTCCGGCCTTCCTCGTCCTTGAGCCGCAGGTCCTTCCCCTGGAGGACGAACTCCTCCCCGCTCCGGAGCCCGGAAGCCTCGAGGATCTTCTCGAGGATCATCTCGCCCCAATTCCCCTGGACCTTGTTGTCACCCTTGAGCGCCCGGGTGAGGTTCTCCGTCTCGAGGCTCATCCGCTGGCTGGTGAGGACGATGCGTTCGATCTCCGCGTGGAGCTTCATCCGGTCCCGGGTGTCCACCTGGTGCATGTCCTCGACCCGTCTCTGGAAATCGTTCATCTTCTCCTTGAAGGGACTCAGGATCTGCTCCATCCCGCGGAGGGAATCTTCCCGGAACCGGCGGGACTTCTCCTCGAAGATCTGCTGGGAAAACTCCCTGAGCTTGAGCTCGAGCTTCTCCGAAGCCTCCCCGTGGTACTTCTCCTGCAGCCGGAGCTTCTCCTTCAGGAGGCCGTGCTCGAGGTGGAGCCGCTGGACGCGGAAGTGGTAGAGCACAAGGCCCAGGACGACGCCGGAAAGAAGGGTCAAGATAGTGATGGCCATGGCACTCCCCAAGTTCGTTGGTCAGGTAAGTTATCCCTACTGTAAAAATTTTTTGCTTTCGCTAAGATTATAGCATGGCCAAGAAAGCTCGTGCATTAACTCTGATCCAGAATCCGGATTTAGTAAGGAAGTTTCAGGAAGCTTCCCAGCGGAAGACCGACATCCGGGACTTCGTCCAGGAGTTCCTGGTGGGGTTCCTCTCCGAGGACACGAAGACGGCCTACGTCAAGGACCTGAAGTTCTTCTTCGACTTCCTCGCCTCCGGGAACGTCTCCATCTCCCATCCCTCCCAGATCGAAGCGTACCACTTCCAGCTCTACCGGGACCATCTCCTGGAGCGGGGCCTCGCCTCGGCCACCGTCAACCGCCGCCTCGTCTGCATCCGCTCGTTCATCAAGTGGGCGGTGGCCTCGAAGCTCATGTCCCACAATCCCCTCGATACGGTGAAGCTCCCCCGGGTCCAGACCGAGTCCCCCACCGTGGCCTTCGACGACGAGGAAGTTCGGAGGATGATCGACGCTCCGGACCTGGCCTCGCACAAGGGGCGCACGCACCGACTGGTGATGGTGCTCTTGTTCAACCTGGGCCTTCGGCGCTCGGAGCTCACGGGCCTTCGGCTCAAGCAGATCGCCCAGGACCGGGGGCACGTGGTGCTGACGGTCCACGGGAAGGGAGACAAGCAGCGCCTCGTCCCGTTGAACGAGACCGTCTACGGCGAAGTGAAGGCCTACCTCGCCTCCCTCGCCGAGGCCCGGGTCGAGCTCGGGCCCGAGGACTACCTGATCCAGACGGACCTCCGGAGCAAGAACAGCAAGCCCATGGACGGCTCCACCATCTACCGGGTCATCGAACGCTACGCCCGGGGCCTCGGGATCAACAAATCCGTCTCCCCGCACTCCTGCCGGGCGACGGTGATCTCCCACCTCCTGGACACCCAGCACGCGCCCATCCGCGACGTCGCGACCTTCGCGGGCCACTCCAACATCACCACCACCGAGCGCTACGATAAGCGGCGGAAGAACCTGGACAAGAGCGCGGCTTACCAGGTGGACTTCGACCTGAAGAAGACGCCCACCTGATCAGTTCTCGCGGCTACAGCACTTGCCAGTACGGCGAGCTGCAGATCGAAACCATGATCAGTCGCCACTTCTCATCCTGGGATGCCGCCTGGGACGCGACCCCGCGGAGGGCGTTCTTGGTCGGCGTGCTCGGAGCTTCCCCGGCGTAGAAGAGGTCGTAGGCCTTGGTGAGGGTCTCGTCGGTCGGCTCGACGGCGGTGGAGTTCCCGAAGATCTTCACCTTCACGGCGGTGAAGGCCCGGTCCGAGCCGATCATCCGTTCGCAGGCCTTGATCACGTGCCCGTAGCGCATCGGCGTTGAGAGCGGCTTGTTCACAGCTCGGATGCCGGTGTAGCAGACGTCCTTGGGGTTCTGGACGTTGGTCAACGGGTCGGCGTACACCGAGTTCGCGTTCGCCGAGTAGATGTCACAGGGCCCGCCCAGGTCCTTTTTCATCTGCAGGCTGCTCACCAGGATGGCCTCGTCGGCGGTGCCGTCGGTGTCGAAGACCTTCCGGAACATCGCCTCGATGTAGTTCCGGTCTGCCATGATGAGGTGCAGGTCGAAGTCCGCCGCCGGCGGCGGCGTTGGCGTTCCGGCGTTGGAGACGGTCACGACCACGGCGGGAGAAGTGCCCACTCCACCGTCGGCGGCGTAGGCTTTGGCGGTGAGGCTGTACGGGCCATTGTTCACGGCCGTGGTGTCGAAGACCACCGAGTACGGAGCGGAGGTATCGGAGGTCCCGATCTGGGTGGTCCCGTGGAAGAAGTCCACTTTGGTCACGGGGTTGGTGCTTGTTACCGACGCTGTGATGGTGGCGTTCCCGGAGATCATGGCCGCGGCGGCGGGAGCGGTGATGCTGATCACGGGCACCGGTGGAGCCGGCATGAGGGAATCCGGGCCGGTCCACTTCTGGTGCGTGGCCCCGGTGCAGGTGGCGGCGATGATCTTGGTGTTCTCCGCGGTGCTCGCGGCGAGGGCCTCGAGGCAGAGGTTGTTGGAGGTGGTGATCTGTCCGGTCGCGGTGATCTTGAAGTTCTGGCTCGGGGTCCCGTTACAGGCCGTCATCTTCAACTCCGCTCCGGTGGCAAGGCCGATGTCCAGACACGAAGACTGGACCTTCATGGTGCCGGCCACGGAGGCGGATCCGTTGTAGGTGATCTTCTGGGTCATCATGTTGTTGCAGGTGTAGAGGACCACCGAGCTC
>SXUH01000248.1 GCA_005791855.1 Bdellovibrionales bacterium | reverse complement strand
GACCCGGCTTCGTAGTCGGTCCAGAGGAGGCGGTGCTCCCGGGCGCGGCGGATCTTCTCCTCGATCAACCCCTCCGGACGGAAGGCCTCGGCTCGGGCCAGGTCGAGTTTCTCGAGGACCTTGCAGCAGGGGTACCGGTCCTCGATCTGCGAGTTCACGAACCCGACCCAGGCTTCTGCCTGGAAGGTGAGGAGGCACCACTCCCCCGGCGGGAGGGACTTCACGGAGTCTTCCAGGTCGGAGGCCTTGAGTTCGAGCTGGTGACTTTTAATTTTATTAAATCCGCTTTTGGCGAGAGACAGTTTACGCACGGGTGAGCCTCGAAAGTTATGTACTTAGTATAACCACTTGGGGGCCCCACTCAAAGGGTGAATGAGGAAGAGTTTCAAGTAAACCGAAACGATCGGATATCGGGTTCTACTCGGCCTGGGACTTGTTGAGGAAGTGCTTCAGCGCTTCACCGCTGTTGATCTTGTAGTTCTTGAAGGTCACGGTTTCGCTGATCACCGTCGGCTTCGCCTGCGGCTTCTGTCCCTTCTGCTCGGTGGTGATCTCCACCTCGGAGAGGACGCCGATCCCGTCGGCCTTGGAGTACCGCAGATCCTTCCGCATAACAAGGGTCTGCCCGCGCTCGGAGGTGGTGGTCTCGAGCTTCTTCAGGACGAGCTTCCCATCGGAGAAGGCTTCTCTCTCGTAGGTGGGCTTCGAGACGAACTCCCCCACCGGCTTCCTCCCGAGGACCTCGGTGAGCCGGTCCTGGGCGTCGAACCTCAGGACGAACGACGGGATGGGTGCCACGCCGGTGCCGTCGGTGGCGACGACTTCCTTCGAGCCCTTCGCCTGCGTGAACTTGTACCCGGGGAACTTCTGCGCGGTGGTCGGCGGGAGGAGGTTCTCGACCACGCCGAGGACGCTGGCCTTGAGCTCTTCCTTCACTTCCTTGAACCCTTCGGGCATGCCCTCGACCACGATGTCCAGCCGCTCTGGGCTCGCGGTCCAGAAGGTCCTGAAGACGAGCTTCCCGATCTTCCCGAAGGTCTGCTGGTCGTTCATCTGCTTGGTGAGCTTCGAGCTTTCGATGTCCACCACGAACTCCTTCACGCCCTTGGACTTCAGGGAGTAGACCTTGCCGTCGAAGGCCTTGAGGTAGCCGTCCGCGTCCTGCGCGGAGGCCGGGAGGGCGAGGACCAGGAGAGCGAGGGAGAGGAGTTTCATGTTAGTCCTTGGAGCAAGTGATCGAGGTTCACCCGGGGACACCGGAGGTGTTTTTCTTTCTTGTATGTTACCATACCCGCCGCTCCGGTTACACCCTTCAAATTTTTCACCTGCGTGTAGATGATCGGGATCCAGTCGTCGTTAAAGTGAGAAAAATGGGCAACTATCGAGGCGCCGACGTTGATGATCTCCGGCGTCGGGATGGCCTGGCCCAGGGGCTTGATGATGGCGTGGGCGCTCTTCAACCCGTCGAGGTGGATCCAGAAGTCCTCCTTGCTCGCCCACTTGTTCCGGAGCTGGTCGTTGCCCTGAGACGAGTTTCCCACGCCGATGTGGCAGGTCTCGAGCCGGATGATCCGGTACTCCTCGGACTGCGACCTCTGGGGAGCCTTCGCCGCCGCCTTCTCCTCCCCCCACACCGGCTTGATGATCGGGACGGTGGATGTGACCTTCGGTTCGCTCGCCGTCCCCTGGATGAGCTCGTCCACGGTCTGCAGCCGCTGCGTGAGGATCCCCTCGCCGCGCTTGAGCTTCTTGATCTTCTGGAAGAGGAGGTTCCGGCGTTCGAACGGGTTCAGGTCGCCTTCGAACTTGATCTTCTGGTCGTCGACCTTGAGCTCGTAGACCCCGTCGAGGTCCCGGCCCTGGTCGAGGATGCTCTGGAGCTTCTGCCACTGCCGGCTCTTCCGGAGGTCGTCTTCGATGTTCTCCTTCTTCCGCTGGAGAAACGAGGGCTTCGAGTTGTACGCCTTGAGCTCGGAGGCCTTGAGCTCTTCCTGGAGGAGCTCGTCCATCTGCGGAACCTTCGGAGAGGAGAGCTCGTGCACCTTCTCCCGGTGCCGGCCCAGGTCGTCGAAGAGTTCGTAGAGGTCCGTGCTCTCCTCCGGAGCGACGAACGCCTTCCCGCCCCAGCTCAGGAGGATCTTCGCGGGAGCGTCGGGGGAATCTTTGAAGTGGTGGAGGAAGTAGAGCTTGCGGCCCTTCCAGAAGAAGAGCAGGGCCTGCTCCATCGCGAACTTCTGGTAGGTGAGCTTGAGGATCCGGTCCGAGGGATCCAGGTCGACGTCGAGGTAGCTGCACGAACTCAGGTGCCGCCGCAGGTACTCGAGGAAGTTGTCCTTTCGCCGGAGTTCCTTCGGCGGAGGCGCCTCGTGGAGCCAGACTCCTTCGTAGCCTCCGCCCCTTCCCAGGTAGAGGTGCCAGGTCTTCCCGGGAGAGCGGATTGATAAGGAAATGTAGAAAGCGGTGCTGTAAAGTTTTTGAATTTGCCCTTGGGAGAGCCTTCTTTCTTTGATACTTTTAACCTGCTTCTCTAAATCGAGATAATACTGAATCATATGACCATCAATCTCCTGACCACCCAGCACTCGGTGCACCACACGCAAGTCGAATGGGACGTCCTTTCGAAGATCATATCCCAGTTTGCCTACTTTGAGAGCAATAAGAAAGCGCTCGTGTCGGAAGTTTACCAAGGCAGGCCCGCGGAGCTCGCCTCCGAGTTCGCCCGGATCCAGACTTACCAGTCGGAGTTCAAGGAAGACTACCACCATCTCCTGCGTCAGCTCCTGGGCAAGCTCCCGGAGGATCATTCGTTAGAGCGTCATCTCGGCCACCTCTCCCGGGAAGGGGTCCTGAATTTCTCCGAACTCAACAAAGTGGTCCTGCTCGTCGAGAGCGCGATCTTCATCAAGCAGGACCTCCCGAGCTTCAAGATCGCCGAGATCCAGACGCTCAACGACATCGACTACCAACCGTTCACCCGGAAGTTCCTCAAGGAGTTCCGGCACCTGGTTGACGCCTCCGGAGACGTGCACTTCGACCGGCACCCGGAGCTCTCCGATGCGACCCGGAGGCTCCGGGAGCTCGAGGAGAAGATCCGCCGGACCATCCAGGAGTGGATCAACAATCCGCAGAACCAGAAGCTCCTCCAGTACAGTAGCTACGACGTCCACTACGACCGCTTCGTGGTCCCGGTGCGCTCCGATTCGTACCGCTCGGAGCTGGGCCTCATCGTCTCCCGGTCGGAGTCTGGCCAGACCCTCTTCGTCGAACCCTTCGAGGTCCGGGACCACTGCAACCGCCGGATGGAGCTCATCGCGAAGATCGACGAGATCATCAACCAGCTCGCGATGAAGTTCTCCGGCTCCCTGCGGGAGTTCCTGGGCATCGTGCAGGAAGTGAAGCGGACCGTCTTCCTCATCGACTTCTACCTCAGCAAGGCGATCTTCGCCTTCGAGTACAACCTCCAGAGCCCGCGGATAAAAGAGGCACCGGGGTTCAAGTTCACGGCCCTCTTCCACCCGCTGATCAAGAACGTCGTCAAGAACAACGCCGACTGCCACTCGAGCGACCACGGCATCGTCATCTCCGGGCCCAACACCGGCGGGAAGACCGTCTTCCTGAAGTCGATCACGCTCTCCTACCTACTCTTCTACCACGGGTTCTTCGTGCCGGCGGCCGAGGCGGAGATGTTTCCCTACGAGGGCCTCTTCTACTTCGGGAACGACCTCCAGAACCTCCAGACGGGACTGAGCTCCTTCTCCGGCGAGGTCACGAACTACATCGACCTCCTCGAGCACATCCTCCCGTCGAACCTCATCCTCATCGACGAGATCTTCAACTCCACTTCCTCCGACGAAGCCTCGGCGCTTTCGCTCGCGTACTTCGACGAGCTCCACAAGCGCTCCGTCTGCCACATCGTGGTCTCGACCCACCACCAGATGTTCAAGACCCTCATCCACCAGGACCGCTCCTACCAGTCCTGCCACGTGGGCTTCGACACGAAGGACATGAGGCCCACCTACAAGATCCAGTGGGGCACCCCCGGGAGCTCCATGGCCATCGAGATCTTCCGGATCATCTCCCGGAACCACGAGAAGCTCCGGGGCGTCCCCGAGAAGGCCCTCTCCCACCTGAGCGCGAAGAACGTGAGCTACGAGACCCTCCTCCAGCGGGTCTCCCAGAAGCAGATCGAGCTGGACCAGATCCTCGCCTCCAACCGCCAGCTCGAGGTCGAGCTCAAGAATCAGAAGGGCGCCATGGAGGGGATCCTGAACCTCAAGCTGAAGGAAGAGCTCGCGAAGGCCAAGCAGGAGGTCGAGAAGATCCTCGCCGAGGCCCGGCAGATCGTCGAGGAGGCCCGGCACAACGAGATCACCAAGGTGAAGAAGGTCGACGAGCGCGCCCACCAGCTCAAGGCCGAGCTCAGGAAGCTCGGCGGGGCCGTCGACGACGAGCCGGTGGCCCCGCTGGGAGACGTGGACATCCAGGACCTCGCGCCGGGGGACGTGGTCTACTCGCACCTCCTGAAGAAGGAGTTCAACGTCCATTCGATCGACCGGCGGAAGAACGAGGTGACCATCGTCAAGGGATCCATCAAGCTCACGGTCCCCGTCACCACCCTCGGGGCCTCGAAGCGGGCCCGGGTCCAGCCGAAGGTGAGCGTCAGCTTCCAGAAGACGGGCCACTCGCAGCTCGAGCTCGACGTCCGCGGCATGCGGCTCTCGGAGTTCCAGAACCTGGTGGAGAAATCCCTCGGGGACCTCCTCGCCGGCGACGTGCCCTACCTCAACGTCATCCACGGCCACGGCGACGGGATCCTGAAGAACTGGCTCCGGGAGTACCTGAAGCGGTCCAAGGACTTCAAGGGCGAGCTGCCGGAGAACGGGAACGACGGGGAGACGAAGATCACGCTGCGGTGAAATCCACCCAATCAAGTTCAACGGCACTCTACCTGCTAATCTTCCTTTACGTTATATTCGTATGTGATAAATAGTCGAGATGAGTTCAGTAGAGCGGCAGTATGAGTTGGACCACCTTAGAGTCATAGGTACTTTCCTCGTCATACTTTTTCACGTGCTACAGCCCTTCAATCCCGATGAGTCTTGGCACATACAAAACCCGGAGAGGAGCTCCCTCCTAGGTGGAATCATTACTTATCTAAACATCTGGCTCATGCCTCTATTCATGCTGCT
>SXUH01000247.1 GCA_005791855.1 Bdellovibrionales bacterium | reverse complement strand
GCTCCCTCTCACTCGGAGAACGGGCGTTCTTCCAGTTCGTCAACGGGAAGTCCACGCTCGGAGAGGAGAACATCGTCTTCTCCCAGTGGCTCGAGGATTCGTCGCTGCAGATCTTCGGCGGCGATAAGTGGAAGAGCAAGACCTTCCACCGGGTGCAGCGGGTGGAGGACAAGAAGAAAGAAATCCTGGGCCCCGCGATCGAGGGCTTCCAAACCCGGAGGATCAACTTCACCTTCCGCTACGTCCCCATTCACCACGTGTACCCCTACAAGGACATCCCGGCGCAGCTTCAGAAAGATATCCGCCCGTACGTCGAAACCCTGGCGCGAAGTTCAGCGTACTTCAAGGCACTGTTAAACGACTGAATTCACTGATTACCCGACTCTTGCCCTCAAGTTCTAACCTGCTCCTACCGATGAGATTGCAAACAGTAAATTTGCTAGGAAGGATTACCTTCTACGACTCGAGGTCCTTGAGTCGGGCTTCGAACTTCCCGAACAATTCATCGTGCCTGAGACTCACTTCGGTCAACTCCTCGAAGGCTTCGTCGATCCGCTTCTTCACCACTCCCAAGCGCTGGGAGGACTCCTGGATCTTCTTCGAGTCTCCACCGGCGGCGAGGTCGATGATGGAGGCCTCGAGGAGCGCCTGCTCCTTCTCGAGGGCGTCGATCTCTTTCTCCAGGGCTTCGATCTTCTTCTTCAGGGGTGAGAGTTCCCGGGACCGCTCGATGATGAGGTCCGACCGGAGTTTCTTCTGGTCCCCGCGGGAGAGCTTCTCCGTAGGCCTTTGAACCTCTGAGGCTGAAGCCTCCTCCTCCTCCCAGCCGATCTTCCTCAGGAAGTCGTCGTAGGACTCCTGCAGGAACTCGACCTTGTTGTGGTGGAAGACGACGAGCTTGGTGGCGACCTCCCGGAGCAGGGCTTCGGAGTGGGTCACGATGACCACGGAGCCGGGGTAGCTCTGGAGCTCGAGGGTCAGCGACTCCACGGACTCCTGGTCCAAGTGGTTGGTGGGTTCATCCAGGAGGAGGAGGTTGCTCGGTTTGGCGAGGAGTTTTCCGAGGAGCACGCGCGCCCGCTCTCCGCCGGAGAGGACCTTGATCTTCTTCTTGGCGAGGTCGCCGGTGAACATCATGGTCCCGCAGATGCTGCGGGCGCGGAGCTGGCCCATGGCCGGGTTCACCGCGAGGATCTCCTCTTCGATGGTGTTCTCCATGGTGAGCCGGTTGATGTTGGTCTGCCCGAAGTGGCCGATGAGGAGGTTCACGTTCTTGCTCACGGTCCCGGTCTTCGGCTCGAGCTCTCCGGCCATGAGGTTGAGCAGGGTGGACTTCCCCTTCCCGTTCTTCCCGATGATGGCGATCTTGTCTCCCCGCTGGATGGGGAAGCTCAGGCCTCGGAAGAGCTCGCTGGTGTAGCCGAAGGAGACGTCCCGTAGATCCAGGAGGGTCTTCCCGGGGCACTCCTGGTAGGTGAACTCGAAGTCCAGGGTGGAGACGAGGCCCAGCGCCTGCATCTCGGGCATCTTCTCGAGGAGCTTCATCCGAGACTGGGCCTGGGTCGCCTTGCTCGCCTTGGCCTTGAAGCGCGCGACGAACTCTTCCAGGTCCTTGCGCTTCTTCTCGGCGTTGGCCCGGGTCTTCTCGTACATCTCCTCTTCGAGGAGGATCTGGGCGAAGTACTTCTCCGACGATCCCTTGGCCTTGCAGAGCTTCTGCCGCCAGATCCCCATGGTGTGGGTGGTGACGTCGTCCATGAAGCCCCGGTCGTGGGTGATGAGGATCATCTCGCCCTTGAACTCCCGGAGGAACTTCGTGAGCCAGCGCAGGGAGACGATGTCGAGGTAGTTGGTGGGCTCGTCCAGGAGCAGGCAGTCCGGTTCGGCGAGGAGGACCTTGGCGAGGTTCAACCGGATCTGGTACCCGCCGGAGAAGTCCGCCGGAGGGCGAGTGAAGTCGCTGAACTTAAACCCGAGCCCGAGGAGCATCTTCTCCACCTTGTACTGCTCGAACTCGGCGTTCTCACCCCGGAGGGCGGTGGCGCATTCCTCGAGGATGGTGGGCCTGCTGAAGTGCAGGTGCTGCTTCAGGGTCCCGATGAGGTAGTTCTTCGGGATGATCACCTCGCCCGTGTCGTAGGACTCTTCCCCGAGGAGGATCTTGAAGAGTGTGGACTTCCCGGTTCCGTTCCGGCCCACGAACCCGATCCGCTCCCCTTTCCCGAGGGTGAAGGTGATGTCCTGGAAGAGCACCTGCGTGCCGAAGCTTTTCGTGACGTTTACGACCTGGATCATGGGTACCTTGCGCTTAGGGGATGCCGTCGGCCTTCGGGACGACCTTGGCGAGGTGAAGGTTTAGCACTAACTGGCAAGTCGAGGCCAAGGTTTTCAAGCGGGGGTCGGCGTTTTCTTTATTGATGTATCCGGCCAGGGCCCGCTCTCGGTCGAAGAGGATGTTGGTCTTCTCTTCCTCCACGACGGAATCTCCGAACATGGTCGCGACCGTGCAGGCGCTGTCTCGCGTGTACGAGTACACCTTGAGGAACTGCTCGATGTTGACGTCCATCCAGAGGGAGAAGAAGCGCTTCACCAGCTCCAGGTTCTCCCCCTCGAGGGAGTTCGCGAGGTCCACGAGGAAGGACGCCACCTCGTTGTTGTAGGAATAGAGGTAGTCCCGGAAGCGGAAGACCTCCGTCTCCAGGTCCTTGTCGAGCTTGGTGCCGAAGACGTGCTTCGAGCGGCTGACCTCGGCCATCACCCGCTCCCGGAGCTCCTTGATCGGATTGGAACGGAAGTTGTTGATGAGGGAGAGGATGGTCTTCTTCGGCGTCTGCCGCAGGCTCAGGTCTTCGGAGAGCGGGATCACGTCTGCGGTCTTCGGAGGGACGTCCTCGACGTCCACCGGCGGGGCCTCCCGGAATCTTCCGAGGAGCTTGTCCGCCTGAACCATCAGGAGGTCGATGCGGACGAGCAGCACGACTAAAACGAAGATCGCGACGTATTTCATAGTCAAAAGGATAGTCCAAATCCTATAATCCCGCTATGGTTTCTCACTCGACGCTGCTGCAATTCCTCAACCCCCTAGACTGGTTCATCTTCTTCGCGGTCCTCGGGGCCACCTTCGCCAGCGTGGCCTGGGGCCAGCGGCTCAAGAACCGACTGGAGCCCCGGGAAAAGCTCAGCACCATCGAGCTCCTCCTCATGGGCCGCCGGCTCACCCTGCCTCTGTTCGTGGCGACCCTGGTGGCGACCTGGTACGGCGGGATCTTCGGCGTCACGACCCTCACCTTCGAAAAGGGCGTCTACAACTTCGTGACCCAGGGAGTGTTCTGGTACGTGAGCTACCTCATCTTCGCCGTCTTCCTGGTGAAGAAGATCCGGAGGCACAACGTCCTCACCATCGCCGAGCTCGCCGGGAAGCTCTTCGGGCCCGGGGCCCTTCGCCTCACCGCCGGCATGAACTTCCTGAACCTCCTCCCGCTCGCCTACACCATAAGCCTCGGGCTCTTCACCCAGGCCCTCTTCGGCGGAACCCTCTTCCTGAACACCGCCGTCGGGGTGGCCATCGTCACCGCCTACTCCATCTGGGGCGGATTCCGGGCCGTGGTATTCTCGGATCTGGTGCAGTTCGTGTTCATGATCCTCGGAGTCTTCCTCGTGGTGGCCTTCGCCTGGGCGCAGATGGGTTCGCCGCTGGTCCTCCTGGAGAAGCTCCCGCCCTCGCACTTCGACTGGACCGGCGGCGAGGAGCCCACTTCCCTTCTGGTCTGGGGCTTCATCGCCCTGTCGACCCTGGTGGACCCGAACTTCTACCAGAAATGCCTCGCGGCCAAGGACGACGCCGTCGCCCGAAGAGGGATCTTCATCTCGACCGTCGTCTGGTTCTTCTTCGACTGCTGTACGACCCTCGGCGCGCTCTACGCGAGGGCGGCCCTCCCGGATGCCAATCCGCAGAACGCGTACCTGCAGTTCTCCATGCAGCTCGTCCCTCACGGCGTCCGCGGCCTGATCCTCGCCGGGGTTCTCGCCACCATCCTCTCGACCTTGGATGCCTACCTCTTCAACGCGGCAACTTGCATCAGCTACGACCTGTTCAAGCTCAAGGATCGGTTCAAACCCATCCACCACCACCTGGCCCTCGTGGCCGTGGGCTTGATCTCCATTTTCCTCGGGATCCACTTCGAGGGGAACGTGGTGGATGTCTGGAAGACCCTCGGAAGTTTTTCCGCGGCCTGTTTACTCGTCCCTCTCCTCGTCGGGCAGTGGGTCCCTGGGAGGATTTCGGAGAGGAGTTTTTGTTGGGCCGTATCAATGGGGTGTCTCGGCATAGTGTCATGGAGAATCGCTAATAGTTTTTATCAATTCTCGTCAGTGGATGAGTTCTATATCGGACTACTTCTGACAACTGTTCCTTTGCTGCCTTCCCTCATTCTCAAAAAAGCTTAATTTCCCGCATTTTTCTCAATGCATGAACACTGTCTTTTTGCGTAAAAACTGATATCT
>SXUH01000246.1 GCA_005791855.1 Bdellovibrionales bacterium | reverse complement strand
GAAGAGCTCAAGAAGCGCGGGAAGGTCACCCTCTAAGTTGAACTCCGAACCCCGGCTCCGGCCGGGGTTTTTTTTTGTAGATTTTTCGCGTCCGCCAGAGGGGAAGATGGCAAAAATTGCCCGCGTTTTGGTTTTGACGCCCGTTCGGCAAGAACTTCCCCGTGGAATGAGCGATCCTTGATCGAAACGCCAATGGAAGTTATAATTTTGACAGAGTATCCCATCGAACAGGGATTTTAAGAGAAAGGTTAAAATGGCAGCAGAAGAAACAGCAGGACAGCAACCAGCCGCGAACAAGAGCCCGTTACTGATGATCCTCATGATCCTCAACATCGTCGCCATGGGCACCGTCGCCTTCTTCCAGTGGCGCTTCATGGCCATGGAAGCGAAGCGGCCCGACCTCACCCAGCTCCTCAAGGAACAGAGCGCCCCCGAAGCCGTCGGCGACGCCACCGGCGAGAAGAAGGCCGACGACGTCGTGAAGAAGGAAAACCTCCTGGCCCTCGACAGCTTCACCGTGAACCTCGCCCAGGGCGAAGGCCCCCGGCGCTACGTCCGCCTCGACGCCGTCCTGAAGATGAGCGAAGACGCCAAGGCGCCGGAGTTCGAAGCCCGGAAGCCGCAGATCCGCGACACCATCATCAGCATCCTCAACACCAAGAGGCCCGACGACCTCTTGAAGAAAGAAGGCAAGAGCTTTCTGAAGGAAGAGATCAAGGCTTCCATCAACTCGTTCCTCGTAGACGGGAGAGTGGAAGACATTTACTACATCAGTTTCCAAATCAACTAGGAGGCCGCGGCGGCGCCGCGGTTAGGCAGGATGCCTACCTAGTAGCTAGTCCCAGGAGGGGAAGACATGGCCCAAGTTCTGAGCCAAGATGAAGTAGACGCATTACTGAACGCCGTGAACGACGACGGCGACGCGGGCGGAAAGGAAGTCGACGGGTTCGGCGAAGTCGAAGAGACGGATGCGAACATCCAGCCCTACGACCTCACCAACCAGGACCGGGTCATCCGCGGGCGAATGCCCATCCTCGAGATCATCTACGAGCGCTTCATCCGGCAGTTCCGGGTGTCCCTCTCGAACTCCCTCCGGAAGATCTCGACCATCTCCATGATCTCCACCGACCTCCTGAAGTTTGGAGAGTTCGTGAACACGCTCCCGATCCCGTCGTGCATGTGCATCATGCGCTTCAACGAGCTCCGGGGCCCGGCCCTCATCGTCTTCGAGTCGAAGCTCGCGTACGCCATCATCGACTCCTACTTCGGCGGGACGGACAGGCCCTTCACCAAGATCGAAGGGAAGGAATTCACCTCCATCGAGCTGTCGTTCATGCGCCGGGTGATGGACATGGCGATCAACGACCTGGAAGACGCCTGGGCCCCGGTCCACCGGATCGACGCCCAGTACAGCCGGACCGAGATCAACCCGCAGTTCGTGGGCGTGGTCCCGCCGTCCGACGTCATCATCACCACCACCTTCGAGGTCGAGTTCGAATCGGCCTCGGGGACCATCATGGTGGTGATCCCGTACTCGACCATCGAACCGATCAAGCAGAAACTCTCTTCGAGCTTCCAGGCCGACAACGACGTCGTGGACACCCTCTGGACGCGGTCCATGCAGGAGCACGTCCAGCACGCGGAGGCGAGCGCCATCGTGAAGCTCGGCGAGACGGAGATGACCATCGGCGACCTCATCGGCCTCCAGGTCGGGGACATCATCCCGCTGGCCCAGGAGGTCTCCGGGGAGCTCGACCTCGAGATCGAAGACTCGAAGAAGATGAAGTGCCTCATCGGCGTCTACAAGGGCAATCGCGCAGTACAAATCACCAGAAGAATCACATAACAAGGAATGACTATGGCGTCTCCAGAAATGACAGAGAATAGCAAAGATGCGATCCGAGAGTTGGCCGACCAGATCAAGGCGGGGGACGACGCCCTCAACAAGCTCAAGGTCCAGAACCTCGACTTCATCCTGGACATCCCCCTCAAGGTGAGCGTGGAGCTCGGCCGGGCGAAGGTGATCATCAAGGACCTCCTCCAGCTGGGCCAGGGGTCCGTCCTCGAGCTCGACAAGCTCGCCGGGGAGCCGCTCGAGGTCCTCGTCAATGGCAAGCTCGTTGCAAGAGGTGAGGTGGTGGTGGTGAACGAGAAGTTCGGCATCCGGCTCACCGACATCATCAGTCCGCTCGAGCGGATCGAATCCCTAAAGTAAGCCACTAGTTGCAAGGAATGCGCATGAACAAGAAGTACCTCGCCGTCGTCGTCCTCGGAGCCCTCGCCTCGTTTAGCACCATCGCCGGAGTCAAAGTGACCTCGGTGACCCTGAAGACCGCGGGGGCGAACGGCTTCGTGAACATCTCCCTCGATGGCCGCTCGAACGAACTCCCGGACATGCGGGTGAGCGGCAAGGTCATCGAGCTCACCTTCGACCAGGCGGATGCCTTCACCGGTATCTCGAAGAGGGTCGGCGGCGTCCTCCTCTCGGCGAAGGCCGTGAACGGGAAGGCCGTGGTGACCACCGTCCTCCCGTACGACGTCTCCGAGGAGGACGTGAACCTCGGCTTCAAGAACCAGACCGTCGAGATCACCTTCAAGCGGAACAAGGTCGCCCGGGCCGCGCCGGAGGCTCCGGCCACCGCCTCCGCGGAGGCGATCGCCACGGAGGAAGCCGCGGCCGCCGTGAACGCGGTGTCGAAGACCGTGCTCAACGAGGACTACCTCAACGACCTGATGAAGGAAAACCAGAAGATCGAGAAAGAAGAAGCGGCTCCGGCCCCGGCTGCCGCGGCCACCGCCCCGGCCGTCGCCCAGGCCACCGGAGCCCCGGCGGAGCTCCGGAAGGACGAGGTCCGGGCCACCCAGGCCGCGCCGGCCAAGGCCAGCGCGCCGGAGTCCCGGAAGCCGGACCAGTTCTCCTTCGCCGGGTACGCGGTGAAGTTCACCGTCTTCCTCGCCCTGGTCCTCGGCCTCTTCTACGGCGTGGTCCAGCTCCTCAAGAAGGGGGTCTTCAACCGCGGGAAGCTCGGCTTCCTGAACAACACCAAGCTCATCGAGGTCCTCTCCACCACCTACGTCGGACCGAAGCGGTCGCTCATGATCGTCAAGGCCCACAAGCAGATCTTCCTCGTGGCGAGCTCCGAGAACGGGATCCAGTTCCTCTCGGAGATGCGGGACACCTCGGGCCTCATCAAGGAAGGGGAGAAGCACGTCACCGGGGATAACTTCGACACGAACCTCGGAACCGCGGACCTCGCCGCCGACCTCTCGGTGAAGTTCAAGGAGAACATCCTCGAGTCGGCCCCCGAGGAAGAGGTGAGGGGGATCGCCGCCCTCTCGGCCAAGGACATCGTCAAGTTCTCCGACGAGCTCAAGAAGAAGGCCAAGAAGCTCAAGCCCATCGAGTTCACCTAATGAAGAAGCTGGGTAAGCTCTCCCTGGCCCTCCTCCTGGCCGCGCTCTCCGCGGGCGCCGCCGGGCAGTCGGCGAACCTCCCCGGCGTGGCCGTGAACTTCGGCCAGGGCACGAACCTCGTCGACACCATCGAAGTCCTCCTCCTCTTCACCATCCTCACCATGGCGCCGGCGATCATCATCCTCTGCACGTCCTTCACCCGGATCGTCGTGGTCCTCTCGTTCATGCGGCAGGCCCTCGGGACCCAGAACATGCCCCCGAACCAGCTCCTCATCGGCTTCGCCCTCTTCCTCTCGATCTTCGTGATGATGCCGACGGGCCAGTCGATCTACCGGAACACGATCCAGCCGTACACGGCCAAGCAGATCGACGCCGCCCAGGCCCTCCAGGGCCTCGAGCGGGACCTCCGGGTCTTCATGGAGAAGCACGTCCGGAAGGCCGACATCGGCCTCTTCTACGACGTGACCAACGCCGCGGCCCCGGCCGACGTGAAGACCGTGCCGATCCACTACCTCATCCCGGCCTTCATCATCTCCGAGCTCAAGACCGCGTTCCAGATCGGCTTCCTCCTGTACATCCCGTTCATCGTCCTCGACATGGTCGTCGCCTCCGTCCTCATGGCCATGGGGATGATGATGCTCCCGCCGATGCTCGTCTCGATGCCGTTCAAGCTCCTGCTCTTCGTCCTCGTCGACGGCTGGCAGCTCGTCACCGGCGCGATCCTCCGGTCCTTCAACACGTAGAGGTTTAGATGGAAAACGAATTTGCGATCGAAGTGGTGAACCAGGCGATCAAGGTGACCCTGATGCTCGCGGCGCCCATGCTCATCGGCGCGCTGGTGGTGGGGGTCCTCGTCTCGATCTTCCAGGCCGTGACCCAGATCAACGAGCAGACCCTCTCCTTCATCCCGAAGATCCTCGTGATCATCGCGACCCTGGTCATCTTCAGCCCGTGGATGATGGACACGATGGTCTCCTACACCCAGGACCTCATCACCAGCATCCCCGAGCTGATCCGGCGCTGATGAACGTCACCATCGCCGACCAGACCATGTTCCTGGCCTTCTGGCTGAGCTTCGCCCGGTGGTCCGCGGTCCTCTTCCAGCTCCCGCTGTTCGACAGCGTCGCCGTCCCGGGGGTGGTGAAGATCCTCACGAGCTTCCTGGTCAGCTTCGCCTTCTTCCCCGAGCTCCAGGGCACGCTGCTTGCAGAGATCCGGTACGTGGGGCCGGAGCACATCTGGTTACTGGTGATGTTCCACACCTGCGCGGGCCTAATCATTGGATTTCTAGTGAAGTGTATCATGAGCCTCTTCGTCGCCACCGGTAGCATCCTGACCCAGCAGATCGGGTTCGCCAGCGTCAGCTACTTCGACCCGACCCAGGGGCAGCAGGTCGGCCCCTTCGAGCGGCTGATCGAATGGACCATGGTCGTACTAATCCTCTCCTCGGGGGCGCTGGTGCCGATGTTCAAGGGGGTCTTCCAGTCCTTCCTCTCGGTGAACTTCCTGAACGCCGATAAAATGCTCAAAACGCCGGAGTATTTCGTGGTATTCTTTAAGTCAGCGTTCAGCGCGTCCGTCCTCCTGGCCGGGCCCCTGATCTTCGCCAACCTTCTCATGAACCTGGTGTTCGGGATCGTGGCGCGGACCATCCCGCAGCTGAACGTCCTGATGGTGAGCTTCGTGGTGAACATCGGGCTGGGGTTGCTCCTCTTCTTAGGAATCGCGGAGGAGTTCTTCCAGGTGAGCTTTGATCTGTACGTGGAGAAACTCGGAGACTGGTTCAAGTTCTTCTCCCCGTGAACCTTGTAATCCCAGGAGGGGAGAGCAGTGGCTGACGAAAACGACGACGAAAAAACCGAAGAAGCTTCCCAGTACAGGCTGGAGGAGTCGCGGAAGAAAGGGGACGTCGCCTCCTCGAAGGAGCTGACCTCCGTCCTCCTCCTCTCCGGGTCCCTCCTGACCTTCATCCTCTGCGGGATGTACGTCTACGAGAACTTCACCGAGTACATCGACTGGCTCTACAGGCAGGACTTCAAGCACATCTACACCAGGGAGAAGTTCGCCGACGTCATCTCGCAGACGGGCTGGACGATCGTCAAGTGCGTGGCCCCGTCCTTCGGCGCCTCCCTGTGCCTCGGCGTCCTCTCGCAGTTCCTGCAGATCGGCTTCCTCTACTCCCCGGAGATCCTGAACGCCGACATCGAGCGGATCAACCCGATCAAGGGCTTCTCCCGGCTCTTCTCGAAGAAGGCCCTGGTCGAAGCGGTGAAGGGGGTCTTCAAGTTCGCCGTGGTGATCACCATCACCTACTCGGTGATGAGGGACAACATCGGCTCCTTCCTCGGCTTCCTCCACGCGGACGCGGGCCAGAGCCTGGCCTTCGGCAAGTTCCTGATGGTCAAGCTCGGGTTCTCCATCCTCCTGGGCCTCGGGGTCCTGGCCCTCATGGACTTCGCCTGGGAGAAGTGGACGTACCGGAAGAAGATGATGATGACCAAGCAGGAGGCGAAGGAGGAGTCCAAGGAAAAGGACGGAAATCCGGAGGTTAAGAACCGCATCCGCCAGATCCAGCGGCAGATGGCCCAGAAGCGCATGATGAAGGACGTGAAGTCGGCCGACGTCATCGTCACCAACCCCACGCACATCAGCGTGGCCCTGAAGTACGACGGGCAGACCATGGTCGCCCCCGCCCTGGTGGCAAAAGGTGCCGATCATTTGGCCCTTCGCATCCGGGAGATTGCGAAGGAAAATGATATACCTATAGTGGAGAACATCATGCTCGCGCGGACCCTCTACAAGACAGTGAAGGTTGGGCACGGGGTTCCGAGGCCGCTCTACAAGGCCGTCGCGGAGATCCTGTCCTTCGTCTATAAGCTGAGGCGCAAGCAGAAGGCCCTGAAGTAACTTTTTACGGCTCCCGAGGAGCCTGAGGAAACGGTGACCCCATGGACAAGGTTTTTGAAAAGTTAAAAATCTTTTCTCAGAACTCCGACCTGGCCGTCGCCGTCGGCCTGATCATCGTCATCGGCGTGATGATCGTGCCGATGCCGCCGCTCGCCCTCGACCTCTTCCTCGCGCTCTCCATCGCCATCTCCGTCGCCATCCTCCTGATGTCGGTCTACGCGAAGAAGCCGCTGGACTTCTCGACCTTCCCGTCGATCCTCCTCGTGACCACCCTCCTGCGCCTCTCGCTCAACGTCGCCTCCACCCGGAACATCCTCCTGAACGGCGCGACCGACGGAACGGCGGCGGCGGGGGAGATCATCAAGTCCTTCGGGGAGTTCGTGGTCGGCGGGAACTACGCCGTGGGGATCATCATCTTCATGATCCTCGTCGTGATCAACTTCATCGTCATCACCAAGGGTGCCGGGCGAGTGGCCGAGGTCTCCGCGCGCTTCACCTTGGACGCGATGCCCGGGAAGCAG
>SXUH01000245.1 GCA_005791855.1 Bdellovibrionales bacterium | reverse complement strand
CGTAGTCCCCGTACGGGAAGCGGAAGTAGAACTTCGTGAGCTCGTGGCCCGCCTTCTTGTACCAGCGGGCGAGGTCCGTGAACGATCGCCTCACCTCGGCCTTCCACTGCTCCTTCGGGAGCTCGGAGCCGCGGCCGTGATTGGGGCCGTGGGAGGCGACGATGTGGCCTTCGTCGAGCATGCGCTTAATGAGGCGGAAGTTGGCGTCGGTCACCTTATCCGTGAGGACGAAGAAGGTCGCCTTCGTGTCGTGCTTCTTCAGGATATCCAGGATCTGCGCAGTGAAGGTCTCGTGGGGGCCATCGTCGAAGGTCATGGCGAAGGTCCCTTTCCCGTAGAGCGACGTCGCCCGGTAGGGCCTAAGGCCCCGGTCGGCGGAGGTGTAGATCCGGTCCTCCGGGTACTGGAAGGCATCGAAGATCCCGGCGAAAGAGTTCTGGGTCAGAACGATGAGGAAGAGGAGTAGAATTTTCATGGCAGAAAATTTATCCACTTCCAGCTGGAATGACCACGCTTAGAATCTGTCATTTCATCAGCGACGAAGGAGTGAAGTTCTGGCACCAGGAGTGCAGAAAAGTGTTTCGAACATGGGAGGAAACAATGGAAATTATGGAAAATACTTGGGAACGCCCGCTGGTCGTGGTCACAGGTGCCTCATCGGGAATAGGCTACGAGCTCGCTAAACAATTTGCGGTCAATGGCTTCGACCTGATCATCGCAGCGCAGAGTGATTCCATCTTGGAAGCCCAGGAAGCACTTTCAGAGTTCGAAGTTAACGTCTACAGCGTCCAGGCGAACCTCGCCTCCGGCAAAGGCGTTGAGAAACTCATCAAGCGGATCCAGAAGCTCGGCCGGCCGGTCGAGGCCATCGCCGTGAACGCCGGCGTGGGCGTGGGCGGACCGTTCCTTGAGACCGACCTCAAGGAAGAGATCAACATGATCAACCTCAACGTCATCTCCTCGGTGCACCTTCTGAAACGGGTCCTCGGCTTCATGGTGGAACGGGGCCAGGGCCGGGTCCTCATCACCTCCTCCATCGCCGCCGTGATGCCGGCGCCGTTTGAGGCGGTCTACGGGGCCACCAAGGCCTTCCTCCTGTCCTTCGCGGAGGCGATCCGGAACGAGGTCCGCGATTCCGGGATCACGGTCACGACCCTCATGCCCGGGGCGACCAACACCAACTTCTTCCACCGGGCCGGGATGGACGACACCCGGGTCGGGTCCAAGACCAAGTTCGAGAACGATCCGGTGGACGTCGCAAGAGAAGGGTTCGAGGCCCTCATGGCCGGGAGAGAAAAGGTCGTCTCGGCCAGCGTGATGACCAAGCTCCAGGGGTGGGCGAGCAAGATCCTCCCGGAGAGTACGAAGGCGCAGTTCCACCGGAAGCTTTCGGAACCGGGGTCGGCCCAGCACCACTAGAAAAAAAAAAAGGGCACCAGATTTCGCCGGTGCCCTCAGGGAAAAACTCTTATTCGAAGTAGTAGTTGATGGCCTTGATGCCGATCACGCCGAAGATCGGGTGTCGGTTAACTTTCACGAAGAGCTTGTTCACCGGTGAACCTTCTTCATCCGTGAGCTTGAAGCCTTCGCCTTCCTTTACCAGCTTGAACGGAACGTACTTCCAGCTGTTGGAGACTCCGCTTGAGAGGTAGGTGAGTCTGACCGGGCCGCCGGTCTTGACGTTGAAGGTCGCTGTGTCAACCTTGAGGCGGATCACTTCCCTACCGTTTCTCACGGCCATGACCGCTCCGTCAGTGAGGACGGTCTGCGCCGGGATCGAGGTGTCTTCTTTGATCTGACCTGTCGGGGTGGTGATGATGTAGCGAAGAGAGGTGATCTCCTGCGCGTCGTTTGTATCGATGAAGAAGTCTGTTGAGTCTCTGTCGAATTCAGATGTGATGACGGCCAGTTTGAACTCTGTCGCCATTGCGCTCAAAGTTATAAGGAAAGTTAAGGCAGCAAAAATTAATTTCATGAAGTCCCTCCAAAATTGTTGGCAGCATCGTAGCTTTGTAAGAGTGAATGGGAAAAGTATGGTGCGCAAAAATTAAAAAACTTTATTCTTACCACTTTTCAAGCTATCGCTGCTCTGCTCAGGTCTTTAGATTTGGAATTTCTGACTTTAAACAATCTAAATATTTCGTAAACGCAAATTTCCTGAGACGAGGAATTGCACCCAGCATTGATTTCTCTGCGTTAATTTCAGAATTAGAATCAATTACAAATATCTCGCAAACTTAGAAAACATTTACTAGATTAGCCAAAATTTTTGCACAAAATCGCAAGTGATTCATTCAGCCTTTTCGCGCTACTCGCTAAATCTAAAGACAGAGCTTTAGTAGACAACAAAAGGGTGTTTTATTCATTATAGCTGTGCTTTGTGTTTGAACGTAATTTGAATGGAGGGACTATGCACGTGATCGGACTTCTTTTTTTGAGTCTAAGCTTTAGTGCTTTAGCAACAACTACACTGACATCTCGAGTCCATGACATTGACCACGGGAGCAAACCGGAAGATGACACACTCGTGTTTCTCACCAACGGTCAGGTCGTCAGATTTCCAACACTGGAAAAAGCCCTGGTGGATCAGTTCGCCGAAGCTAAGGAAAAGAAGCAGTGGCTAGAAGTCACTCTGGATGATAACCGGACCATCGTCGACGCCCGAGTCACCGAAGCCGTCGAGCCGGAGATCAAACGGTCCGAGAGAAACACAGATCAGAAGCTGCGCGAGTTCAAGTACGTTCCGACCACCCTCCCCAATATGGACGTAGCAAAAGAGCTTTTCCGTGAAGCCCGGTACTACTCCAAGGACTCCCAGTGCTTCAACCGTGCCATGATCTGGTCCTACGAATGGTGGAAGAAGCGCAGTGTGAAGTCCAACAAGATTCTCATCTTCTTCACTCGTAACTACATCCGCCGCTTCGACTTCGAATGGTGGTTCCACATCGCCCCGGCCGTCCACGTCCTGGACGAGAACGGGAAGGTGGTCGAGCGGGTGATGGACCGCAAGTACTCGAGCGCTCCGCGGACCCACGCCGAGTGGAGCAGCATCTTCATGAAGGGAGACTACAAGCACTACAAGTGTCCGTACATCACCAAGTACTCCGAGTACGCCAACTACCCGTACACCGGCGAGTGCTACTTCTACCGGACCAACATGTACACCTACCAACCGGCCGACCTCGAGATGAACGAGGCCTGGGGCTACTCCAAGGATAAGTTTAATATTGCCGAAGTCAGAGCTGCGTACCTCGAAGCCTTTGATGAACAACATTAAAAGGAAGGACGAATAACATGAAAAAATATATCTCCCAGACCGTTTCGATCGTTACCCTCGCTTCCCTCGTCGCAGCCTGCGGCGGCGGCGGCGGCTCGAGCAGTGGGGCTCGCAACCGCGGCGGCGCCCCGGGCACCCCTGGCACGAGAGTCAATGAAGAAGCCGTGACCGATGGATCCAACATCCAGGGGTCGTACAAGGCCGTCTTCTCCACACTGAACCCGCAGGTCAACGGGACCGTCCCGGGATCCCTCACCATCCTCCGGAAGGAAGAGAAGCTCTACTTCTACCTGCGCCTCTTCGCCGGGAAGCCGCAGACCTGGCACCCGCAGAACATCTACCTCGGCTCCCGCTGCCCGACCGCCGCGGATGACACCAATGGCGACGGCTACATCGACATCAACGAAGGGAACAAGGTCTGGGGGAACGTGCTCGTCCCTCTGGACCACGAGCCGACCACCCAGCGCGGAGGAAGGAACTTCTACCCGATGAGCGACCTCTCCGGAAGCTACTTCTACGAGCGGATCGTCAACTTCAACTCGTTCTTCGCCGACCTCAAGGCCGCGGACCCCACTCCCGAGGACAACATCAGCAAGCTCGCTCCGACCGAGGGCCTGTCTCTGATTGGGAAAGTGGTAGTGGTCCAGGGCGTAGACGCCGCGACCATCCTCCCGGAGACGGTTGGGACCGCGGGCCGCTACAGAAACTTCCAGACCCTCCCCGTGGTCTGCGGTGTGATCCAGAAATCCGACGAAGCTCCGGGCAACCCGGACGCCACGGAGATCCCGGGCGAAGTCGGCTCTGCTGAAGAGTGGACGGACGCTCCGGCTCCCGCCGACGAGATCGACCTCGGAACCGGACGAGAAGCTCCGACGCCAGCGCCGGCCACCAATAACAACGAAGCTGACCGCGACGGTGCGGACTCCGATGACGGCGGCGGCGAAGACCCACAGAGCCCGGAACAGCCGGGCCTGATCTAGGCCAGAAGTAAAATTTCGAAAACCACGGTGCCACCCTTCGGGGTGGCATTTTTTTTAGAAGCTGCTCGGAGCGTTCTTCGTCTCTTCACTCCGCTTCACCGGAGTGCTGTTCTTCCCGATGAGGGCCAGGAGGAGCTCGATGGAGTACCCGTAACGGAGGGTGTGCTCGGTCCGACCCGGACGTAGCTTCTCGTAGGGCACCGTCGGCTGGGCGTGGTGGTGGGCGTGCCGGCCGAGGTTGAAGAGGAACCAGTTGGTCATCTTGTGCCGGGAGTCCCAGGAGTGGAGTTCGGTGACCGGCTCGTAGACCCCGGGGCTGATCTCCTTCCTTTGCAGCCCGAAGTGCTCAACGTAGTTGATGGTCTCCAGGATGAGGAAGGCCACCACTCCCTGGACCAGGTAGACCAGGAGCGCGAGGCTGCCGAAGAGGGCGTAGACCCCGACGGCCAGCAGGGCCTGCACCACCGCGTACTGGACGAGGCGGTTTTTTAGAATTCTTTCCGACGCCGTCCTGCGGGCGAGGCGCTTGGCCTCGATCCGCCAGGCACTGAGCCAGCTCTGGATGACCGAGCGGACCAGGAAGTGGTAGAGGTTCTCGCCCGGTCTGGCCGTCGCGGGGTCCGCGAAGGTCGCCACGTGCTTGTGGTGGCCGAAGACGTGCTCCACCCGAAAGTGGGCGTAGTTCACCATGAGGAGAAGACCCACGCCCAGTCCCCGCTCCCAGCGCTCGCGGCGGTGGATGAGCTCGTGGGCGATGGTGATCCCGAGGCCTCCGGTGACCGCGCCGAGGGAGAGGATGATCCCGGCGAGCTCCACGGTGCTGAAGTCTCTCACCGAACAGAGGGCCAGGGACAGAGTCAGGACGAAGGTCTGGAGCGGAAGATAGGTCCAGACCAGGAGGTTATTGAAGGTACTAGTCTTCGGTGGGACGGGTTCGAGGTTAGTGTCCTCCCCAACCACAAGATCCAGAAGGGGGTGGATGATGAACGAGAAAAGGAATCCGCTCCAGGCCCAGACGCCGCCGTAGAAGATCCCAACCAAGGTCAGTATCGGGACAGAAAGGGGCATGAAAAAGGGCATTACATTTTGCATATAGAATATAATATGATTAATTGCTCACATTAAATACTCGCTTTCAAGGGAGCCCATTTTGAAGTCCCAAAAGAACGTAACCCCTCGAAAACAGCCACGTCAGGAGCGAGCACAGAAGACCGTAGAAGCCATTCTTGATGCGGCTGCTCACATTTTGTCAAAACAAGGACTTGAAGGTGCAACCACTAATGCCGTGGCCCTTACGGCGGGTGTTAGCATCGGATCGCTCTACCAGTACTTCCCTAGCCGGGAAGCCGTGATCGCGGCCTTGGTGGAACGCTACATGGAACGGCAAAAGGCCATCGTGGTCATGCGGATCACACAGCTGAGCCCCGATACGGAACTTCGGGAGCTCTGCCGGGAACTCGTGGCCGCCCTGGTGGAGAGCCGGAGCACCAACCCCGCCCTCCACCGGGTGATCG
>SXUH01000244.1 GCA_005791855.1 Bdellovibrionales bacterium | reverse complement strand
TCGACCGGAGCTGGTCCGAGTACTGCCGGCAGCTCTTCAAGCGCGCGAGCACGATCACCGGCTTCGAGGAGGATCCGGACTTCTCGCGGGAGTTCCACGCCATCGTCTACGCTCACAAGGCGACGAATAACCTCAGCGTCATCCACCTGAAGAAGACCCTCGGGAACTTCGAAGAGCTCCGGAAAAAAGCAAAAGTCTTCCTGGAAACCCTCTAGGCCTAACCCCCCGGATTCACAATCCCTAAAGATCATTAATTGTCTTAAGAACTTCCTCGAAACCGTCGATAAATTACTTAGATATGACAGCGTCCCACTCCGCCCGAACCAGGCCCATCCTCAACCTATTACTCCTGACCGTGGTAGCGGCCTGTAATGGAGTCGCGAAGCTCACCACGCCGCCGCCGGTGACGGCGGCCCCGAGCGCGCTCGCCCTCGTCCTCCCGGCACCGGCCCGGGAAACTCCCCGGGTGCGGGTGAGCGGCGTGGAGAGCGGAGACACGGTCCGCCTCTTCACCGACAGTTCCTGCACGACCGAGGTCGCCTCCGGCGTCGCGAGCGGGACGACCATCGACCTCACCACCACGAGCCTCGCCATGGGGAACTACACCTTCTACTCGAACTCCACCAACGCGAAGACCGGGGTCTCGAAGTGCTCCTCGGCGAGCGTCGCCTACTCGGTCGTGATCTTCGCGGGGATCAGCACCATCGACCAGCGGACCGACTCCACCCTCCGGATCAACTGGCTCGCCGACAGCGTGGCCGTGTCCTACCGGATCTACGACATGACCTCCGGGAGCCCCGTGCTCGTCACCACCGTCGCGGCTCCCGCGACCTCCGCGACCCTCACGGGGAGGACGCCGAGCACGCTCTACACCTTCCGCGTGCGATCCGTGGATTCCTCCACGACCGAAGACACGAACACGAACAACGTGTCCGTGACCATGAACGCGGCTCCGGACATCCCGTCGGGCCTCACGCTGAACACTCCGCACCCGTCCCGGGAGACGCCCTCGATCCGCGTGGCGGGCGTGAAGAACGGAGACACGGTGAGAGTGTTCACCGACAACGGCTGCACGGCCCAGGTCGCCTCCGGCGTGGCGACCGGATCCACCATCAACCTCACGACCTCCGTCCTCCCGGCCGGGCCGTACACGTTCTTCGCCAACGCGACCAACTCGGTCCCGAACTCCTCGGCCTGCTCGACGGCGAGCGTGGCCTACACCGTCGACCTCTTCAGCGGGATCACCTCCATCACCAACAAGTCAGACACCGCCCTCACCATCAACTGGCTCGACGACGCGGCGGCGGTGACCTACGAGATCTACGAGATCGTCATGGGGTCGCCGGTGCTCCGGTTCTCCGTCGCCGACCCGGCGGTCTCGAGGACCGTGACGGGCCTCACCCCGGGCCAGACCTACACCTACCGGGTGCGGGCGAAGGACTCCCTCGGGAACGAAGACTCGAACACCAACAGCATCACCGTCACCATGAACGCGGCCCCGACGCCTCCGTCGGGCTTCTCCCTCGTCCTCCCGAACGCCTCCCGGAGCACGCCGGTGGTCCAGGTGCAGGGAGTGAAGACCGGAGACCTCATCCGCCTCTACAGCGGCCCCGGGTGCACCAACCTCGTGGCCTCCGGAACCGCGGCCGGCGACACCATCAACCTCACGAGCTCCGCCCTGGCGCTCGGGAGCTACAGCTTCTACGCGACGGCGTCGAGCGCGCTCGCCGTGACCTCCGCCTGCTCGACGGCGACCCTTCCGTACGACATCATCAACTGTCCTCCCGAGTACGTCCAGGTCAACGCCAACCCGACCCTCGGGGTGGGTGGCTTCTGTGTCATGAAGTACGAGGCGAAGGAAGACGTCGGTAGCGTTCCCGTCTCCCAGATGACGGGATCTCCCTGGGTGAGCGTCACCCAGACGACGGCGAAGACCGCCTGCACCTCGCTCCCGGGGTTCGGGGGAGGGACCTTCGACCTCATGTCCAACGCGGAGTGGATGACCATCGCCAGAGAGATCGAGGGCATCGGCACGAACTGGACCTCGGGGACCGTGGGAACGGGGAAGCTCTTCGTGGGCCACAGTGACTTCCTCCCGGGAACGACCTTGGACGTCACCGATGACACCGACCCCTACGATGGAACCGGGAACACTGCTGTCCTCGGGCAGGACCAGCGGAGAACCTACTTCCTGGGCTTCGGCGACGAGATCTGGGACATCTCCGGAAACGTGAACGAATGGGTGGACTGGACCCTCGGCGGGGCCCTCGACCTCGGACCCCTGACGTGTCCAGACAACTGGGTCGAGTTTCCGGACGTGGCAGCCCAGTGTCCAGCGCTCACCGCCGCCGAGTACCTCCCGGGGAACCCGGCGAACGTCACGGCCGCGAGCTACACTTCGACCTTCAACCTCGGCCGAATCTTCGGAACCCTGGTGGATGGCGGGGGTAACCCCATCGGCGGTGGAGCCGCCAAGCGCGGTGGAGGCTTCAACAGCGGCGGCGACGCGGGTCTCTTCACCCTGAGCCTCCAGTACGAATCCAACGAACCGGATATAACACTCGGCTTCCGCTGCGTTTACCGGCCGTGAGCAAATCCCGTAGATAATCTCCGAATTCCGCGCTAGATTTAATGGATGGAAAGCATCGGCATCGTCGAAGGATTCTTTGGCCCGCAGTGGCCCGAGCGCGACCGGAGAAGCTTCGCTGAATTCCTCGGCCGGTTCGGGGGTGGCTTCTACATCTACGCTCCCAAGCAGGACCCGCACCTCCGGAAGGCCTGGAGAGATCCCTGGAGTTCGGAGTACGTCGCGAAGCTGGACGAGCTCTGCCGCCACTTCAAATCCCACGGCGTCGCCTTCGGAGTCGGCTTCAGCCCGTTCGGCCTGGGCCTCGCTCTCTCAGAGGCCGATGAGAAGTTCCTCGAGGAGAAGCTCCGGATCCTGAGCGACCTCAAGATCGACGTCCTGGGCCTCTTCTTCGACGACATGCCCGTGACGGAAAACCTCGCGCGCACCCAGGTCGAAGCCGGGGACCTCATCCGCCGGTTCTACCGAGGCAAGATCGTCTTCTGCCCGTCGTTCTACTCCGACGATCCCATCCTCGAGAAGGTCTTCGGGAAGAAGCCGGACCGGTACCTGGAGGACGTGGCCCGGCTCCTCCCGCCGGAGGTTTCCATCGCCTGGACGGGCCCGAAGGTGATCTCTCCGGAGATCTCCGGCGAGCACCTCCGGGAAGTGGCCGAGCTCCTGAAGCGGAAGCCCTTCATCTGGGAAAACCTCTACGCCAACGACGGCCCCCGGAACTGCAAGTTCCTCAAGCTCAAACCCTTCACCGGACGGACAGAGGCGACCTTCCGGGAGGCGGAAGCCTTCGCCTTCAACATGATGAACCAGCCGAACCTCTCGAAGATCGTCTACCTCGCTTCGAAGTACGTGCTCGAAGAAAACACGGAGAGCGAGGAGGCCCTCCAGCGGTCCCTGCGCGAGCTCACCTCGGAGGGCTTCCGGGACTTCTTCCGGAAGAACCGGGACTCCCTGGCCCGGAGCCTCGACGACCTGACCCCCGAGCAACGAGCCTCCCTCCGGACCGAAGCCACGTCGCTAGTGGACGCAGCCGCCGCGGAGATCCGCGACTGGCTCGACGGCGTCTACACGGTCGGCTCCGAGTGCCTCACGGACTAGCATGCGACTCTTCATCGGCCTCGAGATCCCACCGGCGGTTAAGGAGAAGATCTGGGACTTCGTCCTCCCCCTGCAGAAGAGCCCGAAGGGCTGGGAGAGGCCCAACGACTACCACCAGACCCTACTGTTCATCGGAGAAACGGACGCCGCCGAGCTCGACGGCATCTCCGAGCGGTTCTCGAGGCTCGCCGTCGACCCCTTCGAGCTCGAGACCTCGGGCTTCAGGTTCTTCGGCCGCCGGATCATGTACCTTGGCCTCGCCCCCTCCGCCGATCTCCTCCGGCTCAAGGACCTCGTCCACGGGGCCTTCCCGGAGAAGATCGATCCGCACGCCAAACCGTTCACTCCCCACATCACCGTCAAGCGCTGGCAGCGCTACGAGTACGACGACCTCGAGGCCGGGGTCACCACCCGCGCGTTCGCACCCCTGCGGTTTTCCGTCACGGGGATCGCCCTCTTTAAGTCGGAGAAGGATCCGGAGGGGAATAAGTACCATGTGATCCAAAGGAGCGGGAGATGAAGTTCGGAGGCCTGTCCCAGAAAGAGGCGAAGGTGCTCACCGACATCTTCGACTCGCACCGGATTCCCTACGAGCTCATGGCCGACGACGAGCTCCTGGAGATCAACCGGCTCTCCATGCGGAATAACCTCCGCCACTTCAACCCGCCCTCCATCACGACCCACATCCTCGCCGTCGAAGTCCGGGACGAAGACCTCGAGAAGCTCAGCGAAGCCACGCGGATCCTCCTGCGGGCCTTCGGGGACTCCCGAGATGCCCCCGAGTTCACGGACCTTCCGGAGAAGCCGTCCCACGTCCAGAAGGAACTCCTCCTCGGGAACAAGCGCGTCGTCGGGATGAACTTCATGCTCCACGCGCTGGTCGGACTCCTGCTCCTCGCGGTCTACGTCTTCCTCAGGGGCACCGGCTAGCGGACCGCCGCGGGCCTCAGCGCACTGTAGGCTTTGAGGAAGAGGGAGCTCAGGACGAAGCCCCAGTAGACGTTGAGGTTCCAGTCCCAAACCAGGACCTGGGTGTTGACGAAGACGCCGGCCATCCCGCAGAAGTAGGCCCCGACCACGCTCACCGGAGTCAGTTGGTAGTTGAAGAACCGCTTCCAGATCACCTTACTGAAGAACAGCGCGAGGAGGGTCCCGCCGGTCCAGGACTGCGCCTTCAGCCCGAGGAGGAGGAGCCCGTCGTACTTCGAGGCGAGGACGGCGATGCTCAGGATGAGGAGGCCGATGACGACGGAGTCGACCATCCCGTAGAACTCGAGCTTCTTCCGGTCTCGATTGGGGAAGATGTCGTTGTAGGCCGTGGCGCAGAGGGCGTTGATGGTGGAGTCGAGCACGCTCATGGTCGCCGCCAGGACCCCGGCCACCATGATCCCGCGGATCCCCAGCGGGAAGTAGTTCACGATGAAGTGCGGGAAGAGGTACTCGGTGCTTTCGATGTTCGGGGGGAGCGGGTGCGACTGGTAGTAGGCCCAGAGGAGGGCGCCGACGCTCAGGAAGAGGAGGCCCACGCTGATGGAGATGAAGGAGGAGAAGAAGATGGCGTACTGGCCATGGCGGAGGCGCCGGTTGGCCGTGAGCCGCTGGGCGAAGTCCTGGTCCACTCCGTGGGTGGCCATGTCGAAGAGGAAGCCCCCGAGGATCCCGATGATGAACGGGTAGGGGTTGGTGAAGTCGAAGAAGGAAGTCTTCCCCGCCGCCTGGGCGACGGCCATGAGCTCGCCCCAGGACTGGCCACTGGTCTTCGGGATGAGGTAGTGGGCGAGGAGGCCACCGGTGATGAACAGGGCCATCTGGAGCATGTCCGTCCGGACCACCGCCTTGAGGCCCCCGATCTGGATGTAGATCAGGGTGAGGATGGTGACCGCGGTGAGGCCCGTGAGGATGTCCACGCCCATGAAGCTCGCCACCATGATGGACCCGGAGAAGAGGCGCACGCCGACGGAGACGACCTTACTCAGAGAGTAGAAGACCGCGACCGCCCGCTGGCCCGACGGCAGCCCCGTGTCCTTCGCCATCACTTCGTAGATGGTGAGCCCCTTGTCGTAGACCCGCGGGAGGAAGACGACGGCGATGACGAAGCGGGCGGCGATGGCCCCCATGTAGATCTGGATGAACGAGAAGTTGTTCTTGAAGGCGAAGGCCGGGATCCCGATGAAGGTGAGGGCGGAGACCTCCGTGGCGATGATCGAGCACAGGGACTCGGCGAAGCTCAGGGACTTGTTGGCCATGTACTTCTCCTGGGCCACTTCGTCGGGCGTCTTCCGGTCTCCCTCGTGCATGTCCTTGCGGGACTTGAGGGCGATGCCGAAGACCACGGCGATGTAGAGGAGGATGAAGAACCAGTCGACGAGTTGGATGTCCATGGGAGTCCCGAGTTACAGTGAGATCAGTCGGAGGAGTTTTTCTTTGTAGGCGTCGAAGTACTCGTGGTAGTCCCCGAGGTCCTTCACGACGGTGTGGGCGTGGGCCTTCGAGGGTTCGACGAACTGGTCGTGCATGGGCTTGACCTGCTTCAGGAACTGCGCCCGGACGCCGTCCGGGGTCCGGCCCCGTTCGTTCACGTCCCGCTCGAGGCGGCGCTCGAACCGGAGCGCCTCGGGGGTATCGAAGAAGACCATTTCGTCGAACTGGCTCCGGAGGTAGTCCGGATGGAAGATGAGGATCCCGTCGACGATGACGATGGTGGTGGAGGGGATCCGGAGCTGCTCCCGGACCCGGGTGTGGGTCTTGAAGTCGTAGATCGGGATGTTCGTCGCCCTGCCGGTCCGCAGCTCCGCGAGGCACTCGGCGAGGAGCCGCAGGTCCAGGCTCTCCGGGTGGTCGAAGTTCACCGATCCGCCGTCGTGGTCGAAGCGGTGGGACTGGTCGATGTAGAAGTTATCCTGGTAGACGATGACGGCGTGGTCGCCCAGAGCTTCCTTCAGGGCCTTGGCGAAGTAGGTCTTCCCCGAGCCGGAGCCACCAGCCACCCCTAAGATGAAGGTCGAACTCATTTCAACACCCCATCTACGTCGTTGCCGTCGTCGCTCCTCCCTGCGACGTGCTTTGAGCACGCCTCAGTCGTCACTCCTAGTCGCCTAGAATCTGGGGTCTTGAAATGAGTTCTATTATTTTGTCTGGTAGAGCCTGTCACCCGCGTCTCCTAGTCCTGGCACGAGATAGCCATTTTCCGTCATTTCCATTTCTACGTTCAGGGCGAACACTTTAACATCGGGGTGGAAATGTTCCAAACGCTTTAAGGCGTGGTCTGAAGTTAATACAGAGAGTACCTTAATCGGACCAACCTGGTAGCTCTTCAGCCGGTCGATGGCGGCCAGCATGGTGTCGGCGGTGGCGATCAGGGGGTCGCAGAGGAGGATGCTCCGGCCCTTCACGTTCGCCGGCAGCTTGAAGTAGTACTCCACGGTGTTGTGGATGAACTTATCCCGGTAGATTCCGATGAAACCGGTGGAAGCGATGGGAATCATGGAGAGGATCCCGTCGAGCATCCCGTTCCCGGCCCGGAGGATGGCCACGGCCACGGGAGGGTTGATGATCCGGTCGACCCTCGTGGGGGACATCGGCGTCTCCACCTGCATGGTCTCGACGTCGCTCCAGTCCTTCATGGCTTCGTAGGCGAGCAGCTTCGAGATCTCCGTCATGAGGTTCCGGAAGTCGGCGGAGTTCGTGTTCCGGTCCCGGAGGTGGCCGAGCTTGTGCATGAGGAGCGGGTGTTTGAGTTCGGTGAGATTCTTGTGCATATGGTTTCCCCTAGAAAACTGTTCCGTCACTTTTGATATTGAGCGGTGGCGCGCCACCGTCTCGGACCTTCGCCGCGATCTTCCTCCCGGCCCACCAGGTGCCTCCCTCGAGGACCTTCGCCAGCGGAAACTCCTGGGGGGTCTTCCCGAGGCGTTTCTGAACCTCGGCGCCGATCACGTCGAGGAGGAACACCGTCAGCGCCCGCCATTCGATGATGAGGTCGCTCTCCGGTCCCCAGGCGACCTCGAGGTCTCTTTTGTTCTTAAAGGAAAGGACACCGAGGTCCAGGAGGAGGCCTCCGTTTCGATACTCCGGAAGGCCCGTGAGGCCTTCGATGCCGGTCACCGTGACGCCCGCCTCGAGGAGGGGTTCCACCAGCGAATAGGTCATCCACTGGGAGAGCTTGTGGAAGGCGACCAGTCCGTACTTCGAGTGCCTCCAGGCGTCCCCGAGGTTCACGCCGTTGAGGGTTTCCCGCCCGGGCCAGATCGGGCCCAGGCCGTCGAGGACTCCGCGCAGGAGGGCCGTGGCGGGGATCGTCTTCCCGTGCTTCAGGAGGAGGTAGTCGATCAGGTTCCCGGGCCTTCCGTCCTTGAAGATGGTTCTATTCTCGAGGGCGCTCCCCAGGTTCCGGAGGAGGTTCGTCCGGCCCTCGACGCCGACCAGGGGGTTGGCGGCCGAGACCTGGAAGAACTTCTCGATCAACGCCGGGGTGACTTTCTTAAGTCCCGTGGCCGTCGCCTGGAGAGATCTTCCGTCCGTCGAGAGGGCTCCGGACATGAAGAGGTGGAAGCTCGCGACCCCGAGGCCCTCGGACCGGGAGTACTCCTTCGAAGTTTCCTTCTCGTAGTACTTCCAGCCAGGCCCCGCGCCGGCGTCGAGGAGCACGGACGGGATGACCAGGTCCCACTTCACCCTCGCCCGCTCCAGCGGATCCAGCTGCGCGATCTTCTCGTCCAGCCAGCGCGACCGGTCGGTCTTCCCGGGACGGAAGTGGCCCCACCGGGAGTGGAAGGGGATGTTGAGGTCCGGGTAGTTTTCGTTGATCGTCTCCATGACGAAGTCGACGGTCTCCGGCAGCTTCTCCGGGTGGTAGCTGAAGTGGGTCTTCCCGGCCTTCGTCTCTTCGAAGACCTTCTTCGCACCGTCGCGGATGCAGGCCGGAGAGAAGATGTAGTCTAGGTCGCTCACGTGATGTCTCTCCCCTTGACCTTCTTCAGGTCGTCCAGGGTCTTGGGCTTCTCCGTGTTGAAGTAGCCCGCGGCCTTCTTCGCCTCCATCTCCACCTGTGCGTCCACCGGGATGAGGCCCTCCGGGATGGAGACCCGGTTGACGACCTCGATGCCGGAGCCGACGATGGCGTTGTACTTCATGTTGGACATGGAGTGGAGGCTGTGGATCTTGGTGATGCCGAAGAAGTGGAGCACGTCCGGCATGAACTCCTGGAAGCGCGCGTCCTCGACGCCCGCCACGCACTCGG
>SXUH01000028.1 GCA_005791855.1 Bdellovibrionales bacterium | reverse complement strand
GCCTCCACCATCCTCTGGGCCGCCGGCGTGGCCGCGAACCCCATCAACAAGACCCTCGGGGTGGAACTTGATCGGCAGGGTCGGGTCATCGTGCAGAGTAACCTCACGGTACCGAACTACCCCCACATCTTCGTGATCGGCGACCAGGCCCACTTCGAATGGGGGCTGGATAAGACCCCCCTCCCGGGTCTCGCCCCCGTGGCGATGCAACAGGGGCGCTTCGCAGCCAGGGTCATCCGCCGCCGATCTCAGGGCCTCTCCGGCCCGGACTTCTTCCGATACCTGGATAAAGGCCAGATGGCGACCATTGGCCGGTCCCGGGCCGTGGGGCTGTACAAGGGCTTACATTTTGAAGGCTTCATCGCCTGGATGGCCTGGCTGGTGGTCCACATCTACTACCTCATCGGCTTCCGGAACCGCCTCTTCGTGCTCTTTAGCTGGGCCTGGACCTACCTGACCCACCGGCGGGGGGCCCGCCTGATCATCGAAAAAGAGTGAGAACAACACTTAGACCGGAATAATTTTCATACTCCCCGGAAATTTTGTGGTATCTAGGCGCCTGAAGTTTTTTCAAGACTTGGAGAGAAATGTGACGTCCGGGTTCGAACGGGTGTACTCCTCCGGGCCAAGAATTCGACTTTAACAGGAGTAAGCAAATGTTTAAATCAATTCTACTTGCGTCCATCATACTGTCCTCCACCTGCCACGCGGTGAGCGACGTCGTCTGCTACAACCCTCAGATCGTGGACACGGCCTTCGTGGCCACCTTCAAGAACGTCTACCGGAAGAAGGGGGTCTCCGTGACCCTCGCCGTTCCGGTGAACGAAACCACGGTGAAGTCCTTCAAGGGACCGTGCAAGACCGACAAGGGCGTTTCCCACTACCGGATCCGCTGCGACGTCAAAGGCGACCGCGCCGACCTCTACGTGGTCACCATGTCGTCCGTCGGCGGGAAGCGGCTGGTGGCGACGGCCACCCAGCTCGGCGTGGACGAGAACCCGTATCCCCTGCCGATCTGTAAGTAAGCTCCTTTTTTCGCTGTCACCGAAAACGAAATGATGTCATTATTAACTCTCAATCCCTGAGAGTTAAGAATGAACATCCTCCTCGGCTTCCTCCTCCTCGTCTCCCTCAGTGCCCGGGCCCAGCGGCAGAAGATCGATCCGATCAGCTTCGGGAGCGTGCGCTTCGGCGAAGACCGGATGCCCATCGACCTCAAGGACTTCGAGATCAAGACCTCGGGGAAGTACGGCTTCGAGGCGCGGCTGGTGAAGGATTCCCTCCAGTGGATCCGGCTCAACCAGGTCCTCCTCGTTCCGAGGGCCCTGATCGACGTCGCCTTCAAGGGGGAGGCGGGGAATAACTACGCCTGGGAGTACGCGGAGAACAAGATCATCCCGATGTTCGACGAGGCGTCCGGGCTCTACAAGGCGCGGATCTTCATCTCCCTCTTCGAATCCCTTCCGCTCAACTTCTTCGAGGGCGACAAGGTGGTGAACACGGTGCGGGTGATCCCCCGGGCCTCGTCGAACTCCCAGCTCGTCGACTACTCCTGCGCGCCCTACGCGGTGGTGATCCAGGGCCTCAGGGACGACTTCGTCTCCGCCGGCTGCAAGGCCCAGCGGACGGGGAAGTTCGGCGACGAGCACCCGTACCTCGAGGTGTTCATCACCTCGGCGTCGTACCGGCTGAAGGACCAGTCCGATCCGCCGTACCTCGTCGCGTTCCACGAGAGCGGCGAGGCGAAGGTGAAGCTCCAGAACTACGAGGGGAAGGAAGAGGTCCTCACGGTGCGGGCGAAGCTCCCGAGCAAGCTCCCGCGCCTGCGCCTGGCCGCGGGCCTCGGGCCCTACACGCTCGACACCAAGGGGAAGTCCGGTGACCGGCGCAAGCAGGTCGCGCCCACCGCCATGCTCTACGGGAACCTCGCCCTGAACGACACCAGCTCGTTCCGCTTCTTCGACTCCTTCTCGAAGAACGTCTCCACCTTCCACAACTGGGGAACGTACTTCGCCTGGGAGCTCGCCGAGTTCTGCGACCAGCGCTGCCTCCTCACCTCCCTCATCGGCGTCCAGGGGGTGGAGTTCCGCTTCAACTCCGACGAGAACACGGTGAGCGAGATGATCTTCCCGCAGGGCTTCGAGTTCCTCTACAAGCACCCCTTCGGGAAGCTCAACTACAAGTTCTCCTACGGGATGTTCGCGAGCTTCTCAGGCCTCTACGACTACCAGAACATCTGGCTCCGCTACGGGAAGAACTACTTCTGGGAGCTCAACTACATCGGCTGGCAGCGGACCAACCGGTCCGCCACCATGTTCGGCCTCTCGGTGGGCTTCCCCATCGGCGCCTTCTTCTGATCAGTTGCCGGCTTCCCGGGCGGCGTTCTCCCGCCGGATCCACTCGATGACCTTCTCGCGGTAGTAGTCCCGGAGGATCTCGAACTCCGCGGCCATCTCCGCGGCGGTGTTCTTCTCCGGCGTGCTCGCGATGTAGTCGATGTTCTCCGGCTTGATCCCCGGCTGGCCATTCGGGACGATCGGCTCGAGGGTCGCCTTCAGCGGGATCGCTCCGGAGCCCTCGAAGAGGGTCTTGTAGTGGACGAGGTTGAGCTCGGAGGAGAGCGGCTTCACGACGTAGACCGCCTTCACCCCGTCCCGGTCCAGCTCCAGCCGGCCGATGGCCGGGTCCGGGTGGATGACGTCCTTCACCGAGAGGATGTTGTCTTCGATCGACGGGTCGTCGTCGTCGTAGAGGAGGCTCGAGTGGACCTCGGGCCTGAACCACGGGTAGTTGATCACGTTCATGTCCACGCGCTTGTACTCGAGGGCCCGGAAGTGGCCGTTGAGCTTGATCCGGTTCTGCTCCTCCAGCGAGAGCTGGGAGAAGCTGCGGTTGTCACCGGCCGCGAAGCCGAGGTCCGCCTTGTTCCAGAGCATGAAGGGCCCGGTGACGTTCACCGCCGCCAGCGAGAGGCCCATCTCGATCTGCACCGGCTTGTGGCCCAGGACGTGGTCCTGGGCGCCGTCGTGGACCTTGAAGTTCCCCGTGCTGTCGTTGATGAACTTCTCGATGAAGACGAACTTCGGATGGTTCCCGGTGCCGTTGATCCCGCGGATCACCAGCGACTGGTAGAAGTTCTGGAAGTCCACCCGGGAGATCGCCTCCCGGCAGAACTCCTCGTCGTTGGTGAAGGTGGCCATCTTGAAGTACGGGTGGTTCACCGTGTGGCAGCTGATGCAGTTGTAGGTCTGCGGCATCCCCCGGATCTGCTTCGGCCCGCCCGGGAAGATGGAGATGGTGTCGTTGAGCTCGTTGGTGAGCATCATCTTCGAGTTCCGGAGGATCGGCTTGACGTTCTTGACGAAGAAGTCCAGCTCGTTACACCGCCGGTCGGTGATCGGGGCCGCCGGGGTCCCCTTCGGGTAGAGGATGCTCAGGGACTCGTTGCTCACGGAGAGCTGGCCGAAGCGGAACTTAATGGCGTCGGAGTCGCCCTCGGTGAGGGCCACGAGCGGCGCGTAGGTGATGACCCGGCCGTCGCCGACCACGCCCTCGAAGTTATTGTAGGTGGCGTCCGGGTAGTTGTACTTCCCGTTGATGTACACTTGGATGCTCTTCACCTTGATGTTGAAGTCCGGAGAGCTGGTCTTGAACCGCGGGTTCCGGAAGATGTAGTTCTGGTTGTTGAAGTCCTTCTTCACTTCGATCTCGAAGTACGCGGATTTTCCGCTCGAGAGGTTCAGGAGTGTCGTGAGGTCGTAGCGGAGGACCTTCCGCTTGTAGTCGGAGACGTTCTTCTCGTCGATGGCCCGGCGGTCCGGCTGGAAGAGGAGCCGCGAGTCCACGGTCATGTCGGGCACGAGGTTGAGCCCCACGGCGTCGAGCTTCAGGTCCTCCGAGGTCCCGATGATGTCGATGACGTATTCCCCCACGGCCAGTGGGTAGTAGAGGCGCTGGTTCGGAAGCGGCAACGGCTGCTTGTTGTTATCGAGCCGCAGGTAGCCCTTCTGATCGATGGCGGAAAGCTCGGCCGCTCTCCCCGGGCTGGTCCACTCCCATTGGTTGTCGGTGAGGGTATCCATGTTCCAGCTGTAGCAGGAGTTGGCCACCGGGGTGTTGTTCGCTCCGACCAGGTACCGCACCGGCGCGCCGGCGTCGTTCAGGATCCGGTAGGAAAGCCGGCTCCCCTTGTCGACCTTCTTCACCTTGAGCCAGAGGTTGTAGTTCCCGGCTTCGGTGATCTTCAGGCGGTACTTCACCCGGCCCGGCTTCCGTTCCTTGGCCGTGAGGCTCCGGAAGGACGCCTGGCCCTGGCTCGCGGCGAGGGCGTCGTTCTTCGCCTTCCAGCCGGCCACCCCGGCGATGAGGCTCGCGCGGAGGGCGTTCTCGGCGGTGTCGTCGCAGGAGTACCGCGGGTCCGGGTTGGCGGGGTTGCAGTTGTGGATCATGCCGTTGGGTCTGAAGCTCGAGCTCGGTGCGGAGAAGTTTATGTACCCGCCGCTCTCCAGGGCACTGAGCGCCGTGGCCGGAGCCGGAGAGGCGAACTGGGGCCTCGCGGCGTCCCCGTCACCGTGACAGTCCACGCACCTCGCGGCCCGGAGCTTCGGGTAGAGCGTGGTTCTGAAGTTCTCGAGGTTGTCGGCTTCGCTGATGTTCCTCCCGCCGCCGCTGAAGAAGACGTCCGGGTCGAGCTCGACGACGTCACCCGGATCGGCGGCGAGGTTCATGTCGTTCCCGGGAGCGGGGTTCGGGATGCTGATGTTCTTCGTCGGGTTCGCCATCAGGGTTTCGTAGTCCTGGTAGGTGCCCGGAGTGGTCGACTGGTAGGCCGCGAGGGTCTTCGGGCCGTAGGAGGAGTTCTCGAAGACTCCGAAGTGGGCGAAGACGTCCATGTAGTGGAAGTACCCCGGGGTCCCGGTGTCGCAGAAGGAAGAAGCCACGGGGACGAAGTCGGTCTTCCCGGCGTTCAGGGTCATGCACTGGAGAGCGTTGTTCTGCACCAGGGGATCTCCGGACTGGGCCGTCACGTGGTACTTCAGGTACGACGGAGTCGCGGTGCAGTCTTTCCGAGGATTGGTGGGCGACTCCGGCTGGGTCGGGTTCACCGGTTCGTTCGGACACTGGAGTTTCACGGAGACGTGAGGCACGAAGTAGCTGCTCACGTTCATGCTGTAGATCTGCTTGTTGTAGTCGTAGGTGTACTGGCTGCGGGACGCCTTCGGAGTCGTGTCGTTGTAGAACCACCCCGAGATCGTCTCCCGGTACCGCTTGTAGAGGATGTCGTGCTTCAGGGGCCCGTTCTTCAGGAGCTGCTTGAAGACGGTGTACGGCGCCGGCGAGTAGATCCCGTCCTTGAACAGGTTGTGGAGCTGCTCGACCGTCCCGTCGTCCTTGGTGTAGGTGCCGCTCTGGACGAACTGGCCGTTACTCTGGAAGACCGTGGCCGGGTTCGTGAAGTGCGGGAGGACGAAGACCCGCAGGTCGGTGAACAGGGCCTTCCCCGCGAAGAGGTTCGGGAGGTTCGTGCCCGGGACCAGGGGTGCTGTCCCAGGAGCGCCGTCGTAGATGAGGACGTTCTTAAGGCCCGAGAAGTCTCCGCTCTGGAGCATGGCCGCGTACTCGAGGCGCTTGTCCGGGCGGACGATCTTGATCCCGAGGGACGCCGTGAACGGGCGGTACCCGTCGTTGACGATCTTGCCGCCGGAGGTGAGGCCCGACGGGATGTGGACCTTCTGCTGCATGAACTTCATCTGCCAGGTGGTCGTCGGGATCTGGTCGAACTCCTTGCAATCGGTGAAGGCGGTCGGGTTGAACCGAAGCTGCCGGTAGGCCGCCGTGTGCGGGTTCGGATCCGGCGCCGGGAGGAGGAGGTACTTCCCGTCCAGCGCGCTACTCTGCTGCTCGGTCACGAAGCGGCCGTCGACCACCTCGGTGGTGTAGAGCGGCTGCTCGGCCTGGAGGATGATCGTCCCGTGCTCGGTCTGCGCGACCTGCTTGGTGTTCTCCGGTGGCATCATCTGAGGCGCGGTGAAGATCCCCGTTCCGTTGCCGGTCGTCGGAAGGATGGTGGCCCAGTCCTTCACGGCCTCGAGGAGGGTCGCCGAATCGGCGTTGCAGTCCTGGCTCCAGCAGTTATGGCTCTGGCCTCCGTCTTTCTTGACCTTCATCACGATCCGAGAGGCTTCCGGGAGCACTAGGTCCACCTTCTTCGAGAGGGTGATCGCGTCGTAGGCCTTCTCGGGATTCACGTCGGCGAAGATCGGGGACTGCCCCTGGGTCTCCGAGCTGTGACAGTTCACGCAGGTCTGGCTCCGGACGATGGGATAGACCGTGCTCTGGAATTTCGCCAGGGAGGCCGCCCGGGAGTAGCCCTGGGTGATGGGGGTGTTCCCGAGCTGCTTCTCCTCGAAGACGAGCTCGGTCGGTTTTTCCATGCATCCCGTTGCCAGGATGGCGAGTGAAGCGAGTAATAAACGTACCACAAACGTCCTTTTAAAAAACTATGCGACTAGGGATTTGAACCTCACGAATTTCTGCCAGTCTCCCGGGAGGGAGCCGAACTTCTCTCTGAACTTCTCTCCGACGATGCGGATGACTTCCTGGTCGTCGTTGCTGTAGACCTGGGTCGCCATGTAGTTCAGGATGACGCCCATCCAGAGCTTCTGCGAGTTGTTGCTCAGGCTGTTGGCGTCGAGGACCACCCCTCCGCCCTGCTTGAAGTACCCGATCTGTCTCGTCTTATTGGCGAGGAGGAAGTTCGAACTCTCGTTCCCCTGGCCGCCGTCGACCCGTTCCTTCCGAGGGTTGTAGACGAACATGAGGGCGGCCGACCGCTCCCCGCTGTCGGATCGCCACACCACCCGGGACGGCATGTTCGGGTCCACCTGCCCGGCCTGGTCTCCGACGACGCCGCCGTCGGTGAAGAGGTGGATGAAGATCGGCACGTTCCTCGCGGCCGCCATCCGGATGGCGTAGCCGATGTACTGGCCGATGAGCTTGTCCGTCCCGTGGCCCGCGGTCGCGGTCCCGTTGTGGTAGTCGCAGCCGCCGACGGTGATGGTCGCGGTCCCGGCGACCCGCTTGGTGAGGAGGTTCAGGAGGTTCCCCGCCATCTGCTCGTTGCCGTCGAAGGTCATGAGCGTCTTGTTGTAGACGGCTTCGAGGATGGTCTTGTCCGCGGGGTTGGTCTGCGGATTGAGCTGGGCCGGGGAGAAGGTGTCGAAGACGTTCTGGGACGCGGACTGCTTGCTCAGGTACTGGTCGAGCTCCGCCGCCTTCGTCGGGTTGGTCTTCAGTTCGTTGAGGCGGCCCTTCCCGGCGTTCTCGATGATCTTCATGAAGGCCTTGAGCCGCGAGCCGCCCCCGGCGGTGGTCGAGGCGAGGAACCGGTCGCCAACGATCTTGTCCCCGATGCTGAGGAGGGACTCGCTGTCTTTGAAGTTCGTGAGGTAGGCGGACTTCTTGGTCAGGTCCACCTGGTCGCTCGGCGCGATGGAGTTCCCGCCGGAGACCGTCGGACTGTTCCCGATGAGCTGGACGAGGTTCCCCGCCGCCCCCGCCCGCTGGGCCATGTAGGCGGTGTTGAGGGGGTTCCCCCCGGTGTCGTCGGCCGTGAGGGCGCAGAGGATGAGGCCATCGACGTGCTTCCGCAGATCGGCTTCTCCGGCCCGCGGAGCGAGGACGTCTTCGAGGCCCTCGAGGATCCCGCTCGTCGAGTGGAACTTCAGGCCGTAGAGGGAGTTGATCATCCCGGTCTTGCTCGGGTGGTAGTTATCCGGGATCCCGAGGCGGCGGTAGTCGTTGAGCTGGATGGTTCCGAGGTCCCCCTGGAACTCGTTCGGGGCGAACCCGACGATGGCGTTCCCGCCGGCGATGTTCATCCCGCCCGCTCCGTCCACGCAGAGGAACGGGATGTTGGCGCAGAGGAGGTTCGAGCCGCCGCAGGTGAGGGCCTGGCCGAAGACGTTGTTCGGCGCCAGGAGCGCGGTGGCCCCGGAGGTGAAGGCCAGGGTCGACATGCCGATGCACCCGGCGGCCAGGAAGTCTCGTCTGGTCATCGGGACCTTGTGGTCGTTGTAGCGAAAGGGTTTCTTCTCTTTATTGGTCATGGCAAAAGCTCCGGTTACTCTAAGAGGGTTACGTAGGGTGAGGCCAGGATGACGACGCAGGCGGCGATGGAGTAGTTCTTGTGAGCCGACCCCGTGTCCGGGCTCGGGAACAGGTCGCTGCCGTCGCCGGCGTTGTTGTCGTAGATGTTCTCCAGCTGGTCCGTGAGGGCCCGGTAGTAGTCCGGCTGGTCCGCCGGGGCCGCGTCCAGGAAGGTGCTCATGAACAGGTTGATCGCGTCCGCCGAATTGTTCGGGAACTGGCCCTGGGTGATCTTCCGCTCGACGAAGGAAGTGCAGTAGGCGTCCGCGAGCCGGGAGATGGCGATGAGGTTGAACGGGGTCATCCCCGAGATCTCGTTGTCCGCGGGGAGCGAGCCCTTGAGGGCGTTGAAGAGCGTGTTGT
>SXUH01000243.1 GCA_005791855.1 Bdellovibrionales bacterium | reverse complement strand
CGACGAGACGATGACCGACCCGACCTCCGTCATCAACACCAACGACAGCGCGATCGTCACCGACGTCTCCGTCGACCAGTCCCTCTACTTCCTCCTGAAGCGCCTGGTGGACGAGAAGAAGGAAGCCGACGAGGCCTTCGAGGACCGCTACGAGCGCCTGAACTACCAGGAGCTCCTGACGAACCTGAAGTACTACATCTCCGACTACAACAGCCTCACCCAGGATCCCCTGGCCGCGGACGCGGAGAACACCTACCAGCGGATCCCCCTCACGCCGAAGTTCGGCCCCCTGGGGTCGGCCAGCGAACTCTACTCGATCCCGGGCTGGAACGACGAGCTCATCGAGCTCATCCAGAACGAGTTCTCCGTCTACCCGACCACGCAGATCGACTTCAACAAGCTCACGGCCAACATGCTGAAGATCCTCTTCCCGGCCATGACCCCGGACCAGATCAAGGAGTTCTTCCTCTACCGGGACGACCCGGAGACCCCGGTGACCATCGACACGAAGGAAGACCTGAAGAAGTTCATCGTGACCCAGGAGCGGATCATGGACGAGCAGGCCTTTAACGACCGCCTCGGCCTCTTCGAGAAGAAGGGCATCACCTTCGGCTCCAACCCGAACCTCTTCAAGATCGTCTCCGAGGGCATGTACAACCGGTCCACCTACACCCTCGTGGCCTACGTCGTCCTTCCGAAGCAGGAGACGGCCAAGCCCAACCCGAACCCGAACCCGAACCTCGACGAGAACGGCAATCCGATCCCGAACCCGAACCCCAACCCCGCGGAGGCGCAAAACGCTCAACTACTCGAGCCCCGGATCATCGAGATCCAGATCAATTAGACCTGCCACAAACTCGCCACAGTCGTCGTTGTCTTCGTCAATCGGTCGTGCGACGTACAGTAGTACGTCTCCTTCCTCATTCCTCGCCGCCTAGAATCTGACAAGTTTGTGACAGGTCTAAGTATTTCTTGCTCCCGCGAGTAAGTAATTGCGTTACGTCCAGCTTCGGTTAAAATTATCCCATGCATGTACTATCCATCGACGTCGGAACCTATAGCGTAAAGTACCTCTCCTCGTTCGTCGACCGCCGGCGGATCGTCCACGTGGAGCAAAGCGAGATCGTCCTGCGCGACTACCTGAACGACCACGGCGGCGAGACCCACGACGAGGCCGTGGCCAACATCGTCCAGGGCGTGATCGACGCCACGGCCAGGCCCGACACGCGGGTGATCTACCAGGCCAGCAACGAGATGATGACCACGCGGTTCCTGACCCTTCCGGTGAAGAGCAAGAAGAAGGCCGACCTCATGCTCCCGTTCCAGCTCGAGGAAGACATCCCGTACGCGCTGAGCGAGATCCACTTCGCCTACCGCATGGAGGCCCAGAAGAACCAGCACACGGCCATCGTCGAGCTCGTCCGCAGCACCGCCTTCGAGCCCTACCACGGGCTCCTGCGGGAGAAGAACATCCTCCCGAACATCCTCACCAGCGAAGCGTCCGTGGTGGAGAACTTCTTCAACCAGAACCCGGTGGCGGGCCCGTACTGCCTCCTCGACATCGGCCACAAGACCACGAAGGCCTACTTCTTCTACAACTCCCGGCTCCTGGTCACCCACGTGAGCTACGTCGGGGGCCACCACATCAACGAGATGATCGCCGAGACCTACAAGATCGACATCGACGAGGCCATCACCTACAAGCACCAGAACGCCTTCCTCCTGGCCTCCACCCAGTTCAACGAGGTCGAGCAGACCCAGCGGGACTTCGCGGCGGCCATGGACAAGGTCTTCGCCCCGCTCATCTCCGACTTCTCCCGCTGGAAGATCGGCTTCAAGGTGAACTTCGGCCTGGCCCTGACCAACGTCTCCCTCTGCGGGGGCTCGTCGAACCTCAAGAACATCTCCAACTACCTCGCCGACAAGTGGGACATCAAGGTCGCCCTCTTCGACTCCTTCGACAAGACCGAGGGCGAGAAGATCGACCTCCAGCCGAAGAACAAGTCGAAGTACGCCCTCGCCAACATGATGGCCGTGGGCATGCGCCGGAAGAACCGGTTCATCAACCTCCTCTCCGGGGCCTTCGCCCAGGCGTCGACCTCCGAGATCCCGCTGACCTCCTTCGCCTTCATCGGAACCCGGGTGGCGGCCGCGACCCTCGTCTTCGCCGTCTCGCTCCTCGCCGAGCGCTTCTTCATCGGCCGGGACATCGCCGCGGTCAACGCCAAGATCACCGCGGTCACCAAGAACGAGGAGCTCCAGATCAGCGGCCGGCTCCGGCGCGCGATCACCACGAACCCGAAGCCGGTGTACGACAGCCTGGTGAAGCGCCAGCGCGGCGTGAAGCAGGAGATCTCCACCCTCCAGGCCGCGGTGGACATCCAGGCCCTCTCGCCGCTCGTGACCGTCAGCCAGATCGCCGCCTCCACGGCCGCGACCCTGGTGACCTTCTCCTCCACCGAGACCGGGGAGGTCACGGCCGTCTTCACCTCCGAGTCCAAGGACGAGCTCGCCAACCTCAAGGGCCTCTTCGAGCGCTCGAACCTCAAGGACGTGGCCGCGGTGGCGGACAACACGAAACTCCAACTCAAAGTCACCGCGGTGGGGAACTAGCATGGAAGACTTCAACACCAAGATCCCGCTCTTCAAGAAGATCGACCGCTACGTCTTCCAGAGCATCGACCGCTTCAAGCTCTCGCCGAGCTACAACGGCCTGCAGGACTTCTACAACAGCCTCGAGGAGGAGCAGCAGAAGGTCTTCAAGGCCGTCGTCGCGGCCCTCACCTTCCTCCTCCCGGCCCTGCTCCTGGCCTTCCTCTACTGGGGCAACCAGAACCTGCGCGCGGACCTCGAGCTCCGGGTCTCGCTGGTGAACAAGGCCAACGAGATCATCGGCCAGGGCCAGAGCCTCCGGGAAGTGGGCCCGGCCCTCCTCTCGGACAGCCCGATCGACGGCGACTCGATGATGACCTCCCGGCTCTCGAACCTCCTCTCCTCCGTCGGCGTGGACCTCTCGAAGATCCAGGTGAGCGGCTACGAGGGGAACATGATCTCCTCCGCGGTGATGCGCTCGGAGGCCGACTTCTCCTTCACCAACGTCTCCACCGACGAGCTCATGAACATCCTCACCGCCATGATCCAGCGGGAGAAGTTCCGCGTCTCCGCCGTCGAGATCAACCGGAACAACGACACGAACCTCCTCCAGGGGAAGTTCCACGCCATCCACTTCAGCAACGCCACGGGCGCGGCGGAGGAGGAGTAGTGGCCACGGCGTCGGAGCTCCAGTCCCTCGAGGCCATCGAGTACAAGAGCAGGGTGAAGGTCTTCTTCTTCTTCCTCCT
>SXUH01000242.1 GCA_005791855.1 Bdellovibrionales bacterium | reverse complement strand
GAGACTTTAACTTCGTCGCAAGCTTCCCGATGGTCGTCGTCTTCCCCGCACCGTTCACGCCGACGATCATGAAGACACGGGTCTTCTTGTTATTCTGATCGAAGGTGAAGACGTCCTGGTGGATGTCGTGCTGAACCGGCTCCATCTTCTCTTTCATGAAACCGAAGACGATCTTCTGGATTTCGACGGAGTCCTTCCCCCTCCCGTCTTTCTCGAGCTTGGTCAGAAGCTCCTGCACGAGCCCGGTGGGAATATCCGCCGTATAGAGGACTTCCTCGATCTCATCGAGGGACGGGCTCGCGCCCGAGAAGAGCTGGCCGATCTTCCCCCACACCTCGGATCGTGATTTCTCAAGGCCAAGGGTGAGCCGCTCGGCCCAGGACTTCTTCGGCGGCTCCGGCCTTACTACAACCTCAGGGACGGCTTCCTCGGGGACTTCGACGTCACGTCGATCCTTGAGCTCGGGCTTGCGTGGTTTATTCTTCAGGAGCCGGAAGAAATAGAGGAGCGCCCCACCGACGACGACGAACCCACTGACGTAGACTTCGATGTTTTCTAGAACCAGACTCTGCAGATCCATGTTGTCCATTTTGGGCCCTCTTTGATGCCAGCTAGTATGAACCGACCGAGGGCTTGAAGTAAAGGTGCAAGAAATCCCAAACCATCGACGCTGTAGCTCCCCATAGGAGGTGCGCATGGTGATCGGCGGTTAGCGCCTCAAACTTGCCATTTTTTAAGGTATGGAAAAGGACCGGTGAGCGGCCGTAACCGTTGCGCCAGGCGAACTCCCAGTTCTGCTCCTGGGCGAGCTCGCTCCAGGGGTAGGCCATGAGGTCAACCCACTCTCCGTTACTGACGACACTTCCCAGGAACTCTTCCTTACTCACGGTGAGCTTCGCGACCACCGGGATGATGGGCTGGAGCCTCGCGGTCAGGACCACCGGAAGGTAGCCGACGAATTCCAGGACCTCCCTCGAGATGGAGGTCTCCTCCTCGAACTCCCTCCGGGCCGCGTCCCAGGGGTCCCGGTCGGCCGCGGTCTTGTGGCCTCCCACGAAGGCGACCTGCCCGCCGTGGGTGGGCATTTTGTCCGAGCGCTTGATGAAGTAGACGTCCCGCTCGTCGCAGAGAAAAAGCACGGCACCTTTCCACTCATCGTCGCGAAGGGTATGCTCGGTCGTAACCACTTTTTTTATACGGTGAAAGTCCATGCGCCTGCGCCACCAGTTTGAGTTGCTCCAGATTATTCGAAATTATTTTCTGCAACAAGGGTTTTTAGACGTCCTCACCACGCCCGCCGTCGAAAACCCCGGGATGGAGGTGCACATCCACCCCTTCGCCCTCCGCTCCGTCCGCGACCGCCGGGAGCTCCCGCTCTACCTCCACACCTCTCCCGAGTTCTGCATGAAGGAGCTCCTCGCCGCTCCCGAGGAGGGCCTCGACCGGATCTTCTCCCTCTCCTACTGCTTCCGCGATGAACCAACCTCGCCGATCCACCGGAGCCAGTTCCTCATGCTCGAGTGGTACCGGAAGCACAGTCGCTACGAGGAGATCATGGAAGACACCGAGGGCCTCATCGAGTTCGCCCTCGCGCAGGGGGAACGGCGGAAGCTCCCCGTCCGCACCTCCCTGCGAGGCGCGAAGCTCGTGAGAAAAACCATGCAGGAGCTCTTCCTCGAGGAACTGGGCATCGACATCCTGGCCTACCTCGACACCGGCTCGCTGCGGGCCCTGCTGCGAAACTTCCCGGACGTCCCGGTTCCCGAAGCCGAGCTCCAGTGGGACGACTACTTCTTCCTGCTCTACCTAAATAAGATCGAACCGAAGCTCTCGAGGTACCCGCTCGTCTTGATCTACGAGTTCCCGGCCCCGCTCAGCGCCCTGTCGACGCTCAAGGCGAGTGACCCGCGGGTCTGCGAGCGCTTCGAGGTCTACGCCAGTGGGATCGAGCTCTGTAACTGCTTCAACGAACTCACCGATCCCGTGGAGCAGCGGGGGCGCTTCAAGACTCAGAACGCCCTCAAGAAACACCTCTACGGCTACGAGCTTCCGGAGCCCGCCGCGTTCTACTCTGCCATGGACCGCGGCCTCCCGCCCTCAGCGGGGATCGCCCTGGGAGTCGAGAGACTTCTCCACGCGCTCTTCGAGGTCGAGAATCCGTTTTACTACTGAGCCCTATTCGAAATCGTTCCAGGAGAGGTGGTGGTCCTTGCCCATGCAGATCTTGGACTTCTTCCCGATGAGCTTGTTGAAGTCCTCCGCGAGGATTTCGCCGGTCCCGGGACGCTTGACCCAGATGTTATCCATGGTCAGGGTCTCGCCCTTGGCGATGGGCTTGATGCTCACGACGGTCGAGAAGGCGAAGTCGATCGTGACCTTCTCCTCCTTGGCCGCTTCCTTCTTCCCGCCTCTCATGAGGAAGATCTCGTTCCCGTACTTGATGAGCTCCCTGCAGGCTTCCGGATCCATGGAGCAGACGATGTCTGGCCCCGGCCTGTCCATCCGGTCGGTGAAGTGTCTCTCGAGTAAGGAGGCTCCGAGGGCGATGGCCCCGAAGCAGGCGTGGTTCGAGACGGTGTGGTCGCTGAGCCCGATCGGAATCTCCGGGAAGGCATCCATCATCTCCTGCATGGCCCCGAGGCGCACCAGCCGGGACGGCGTCGGGTAGAGGTTCGTCGTGTGCATCAGCGCCAGGGGCGCGTTGTGCTTCCGGATCACCTCGACCACCTTCCTCACCGTCTCCAGAGAGTTCATCCCCGTGCTGATGATCATGGGCTTGCCCCAGGAGGCGATGAGCTCGAGGAGGGGGAAGTTGTTACACTCGCCGCTCCCGATCTTGAACGCCGGCACGTCCATCTTCTGGAGCCGGAGGGCCGCCTTGCGGGAGAACGGTGTGGAGATGAAGATCATCCCCTTGCTTTCGACGTATCGCTTGAGCTCGGTCTCGTCTTCTTCGTTGAGCGCGCACCTCTCCATGATCTCGTAGATCGATTCCTTCGCGTTCCCGGGGATCACGAGCTTCGCCTTCGAGCTCATCTCGTCCTCCACGATGTGGGTCTGGTGCTTCACCATCTCGGCCCCGGCCCGGTGGGCAGCGTCCACCATCTCCTTGGCGGTCTTCAGCGACCCTTCGTGGTTGATGCCGATCTCGGCGATGACCAGCGGCGGGAAGTCCTTACCGATCTTCCGGCCTGCGATTTCGATGTAGTTTTTCATAGTGATCCCCTGGATAGGCTTCCACTATATTTTAAGAGGGGCGGAAAGTCAGGAGGGAACTCACCTGAGCGGATAGCTCGGTACGTTATCTCAATCCTGGAGCAGCTGGAGGCTATTCATGACCATGTGGATTTTGATGATGAACTCCGACTTCACGTGCTGGTCGGGCATGCTCCGGGCCCACTCGTAGTGGTACTTCTTCGAGGGTTCCCCGCGGATCTCGGACTTCAGGATCGGCTCGTACTCGGCGGCGAGGTCGCTCGAGAAGTTCGCGTACCACCGGTAGAAGGCGTCCGGATCCTTCGTCTCGTAGTACTCGAAGAGGTCGAGGCTCTTCTCCGTGAGGATGCGCTTGAGCGAGTAGAGGTTGAGCTGGTTCAGGACGTCCGGCGTGAAGGTCTGGTTGAGGAACTTCTGGCTGAACTTCAGCGTGAAGTTCAGGAGCCGCTGCGACGGTTTCTCCTGGATGCTCTCGAGGCCCGCGTAGACGTCATCGAGCACCAGCGCCTGGTAGATCCCTTCGCGCGACCCGCCCTGGTCGAGGGTGTTGAGCCAGTTCGAGAGGTCCTCGTCCTTCGCCTCTGCCTTGCGCGTGACCTGGAACAGCTCTTCGATGAACTTGTAGTCGAACTGCCGCTTCCGCTCCGCCGGGAGCCGGTCGAACTCGGTGGGGTCCTTCTGCTTCTTGCTGTAGCTTTCGACGTCGGTCGATTTCTTAAAGTTGTTCGGGATCTCCGGCATGGCGATCGGGGAATCTTCTGGCACGGCGACGGCCCCGAGGAGCCTGTTGCTCCACTCGACCCCCGCGATCCGCGTGATCAGGCCCCGGAGTGTGGTCTTCCAGGAAGGTTCGATGACGGCCTGGGCGAGGACTTCCGCCGAAAGAACTAAGAGGACGATAACGGTCAACTTCTTCACTTGATAACTCCCTGATTTCTCTTTATTCTAAGTCCGCTCAAGGACATTTCCTACTAGGAGAATCTTACCCTCATGGATACCTTATCGGGGAAGGTTTAAAATGAACACCAAGGCAGGACCAGATGTTGAAGAAAATCTTTGGACGTGAAAAGACCCCGGACGCCGCGATCGTCACCGCCGTGGTGGACCAGACCTCCGCCCTCCTCCTCGAGCTCCAGCGCACGCTCGACCTGCGGTTCAAGGAACTCTCCTCCCAGATCAAGGAAGTCGAGCTGGGCCTCGCCCAGATGGAAACCAAGCTCCTGACCAAGGACCTCCGGGACAAGCAGGCCTACGGCCTTCTCCACTACAAGCTCCACGAAGCCAAGAACACGAAGCTCGCCGACGAGATCAAAGAGCTCGAAGCGGCCCTCGCGGGGAAGAAGGAAACTCTCAAGGACCACTAGTTGAAGAGGTCGTCCGTCTCCACTCCGAGCATGAGCCGGCCCTGGTAGGAATGGACGCTGGCGTTCCCCGAGCCGAGGTTCCGCTGCAGGTCCCGCAGCCACTGGTCCTTGGGGTTGAGCTCGATCGCTCTCTCGAGCTCCGCCAGTGCCTCCGCTCGCTTGTTCTGATTCCAGAGGGACCAGCCGAGGATCTCGTGGAGGTAGCTGTCGTCCGGATCCGCTTCCATCCTCTCCCGGAGGGAACCTTCGATCTTCTCCGGGTCGGTTCCGTTCTCCAGCAGGAGGTTAAGGCCGAGGAGTTCGCGGTCGTCCAGGAGCTCCGGATCGACCCGCGCGCGGATCTCCTCCGAGAGGTCCGGCGGGAGGTTACTCAGGTCTCGCTGGGACAGGAGCTTCGACATGGCCCAGAGTTTCTGCACGGAAGCCCCGGACGGATCCAGGTCCATGAGCTTCGAGGTGAGCCGCTCGAGCTGCGGGAAGTCCGGGAGGTCTTTGGTGAACTGGCTCAGGATCAGGTCGGCGAGCATCTCCTTGTCGTCCCCGTCGGTCACGCCTTCGGTGCGGAGGAGGGATCGGAGGAAGACGAGCTCGATGCCACACTTCTCGGCGTCCCTGGACCGGAAGCACTCCGCCTGGATGGTCTCCATCCGCTTGGCGTACTTCGCACTGTCGCAGGCCTTGAGGTCCCGCTCCTCGAGGCCCGCGAGCCACTCTTCCGCGGGCAGGTTGAAGTCGATCTCCTCGAGCCGATCTTTCAGCAAGCGGCAGTTCGGGGGAACGACGCTCGCCGGAGCCTCTTTCGTTCTCCCCGTGGTCCTGCGTGGACCGAGGAAGATCTTCTTCGAGGATTTCTTTTTTCTCTGTTGCTGCTGCTGCGGAAGGGGTTTCTCGGCGCTCCGGAGGAAGAAGACCGAGCCGATGGCGATCAGGATGACGGCGACGGAGAGCTTCTTCATCAGCGGACGATGCGGCCGACGAGGTCGTAGTCGAGGACTTCGGTGATCTCGACTCTCACGATGTCTCCGGCTTTCGCGAAGCCGTCGTTGATGATGACCTTCCCGTCGATGTCCGGCGCCTGGCCCGCGTGCCGGCCCTGGAGGAGGAGCTCGGTCTCTTCGTGCTCGCCTTCGACGAGGACCTCGATCACCTTCCCGAGGTACTCCTGGTTGAGTTCCCGGGCGATCTCCTTCTGCGCTTCGTAGAGCTGCTCGAAGCGCTCGTCGATGACTTCCTGCGGGACCTTGTTCTTAAGCCGGAGGGCGGGGGTCCCTTCTTCGTCGGAGTACTTGAACACTCCGAGGTGGTTGAACCGGGCCTTCTTCACGCCGTTCAGGAGGGCCTGGAAGTCCTCTTCCGTCTCACCGGGGAAGCCGACGATGATCGACGTCCGGAGCACGATCCCCGGGATCTTCTCCCGCAGGGTCGAGATCTTCTGGTGGATCACCTCTTCGGTCACTCTCCGGTTCATCCGCTTCAGGACGCCGTCGGCGAAGTGCTGCACGGGCATGTCGAGGTACTTCGTGATCTTCGGGGACTTCGCCATGAGGTCCATGACGTCTTCGGTGAGGTCGTCCGGGTAGAAGTAGAACACGCGGATCCAGTCCGCGCCTTCGATCTTCTCGAGCCGCGAGAGGAGCTCGTAGATCATCGGGTTCTTCCCGTCCCGCTTCCCGCCGCCCTCGAGGTCCACGCCGTAGTCGGAGAAGTCCTGGGAGATGAGGTTCAGCTCCCGGACGCCGGAGGCCACCAGTTGCTCGGCTTCCTTCACCAGCGAATCGACGGTCCGCGAGCGGAGCTTCCCCCGCAGGCTCGGGATGATGCAGAAGGTGCAGTTCCGGTTACAGCCCTCGGAGATCTTGAGCCAGGCCATGTAGAACGGCGAGGTGTTCATCCGCGGATCGAACTCGGTGTGGATGTACCGCGGGATCTCGACGAAGGATTTCTTTTCGAGCTTTCCTTCCTCCATCGCCTTGAGGAGCGGGACGATCTTGTGGTACTCACCGGTGCCGATGAACATGTCGACTTCCGGCATCTCGCCTTCGAGTTCGTTGGAGTACCGCTGGGCCATGCAGCCGGACATGACGAGGGCCTTGCAGTTCCCCTCTTCCTTGTAGGCCGCGAGGTCCAGCACCGTTTCGATGGATTCGACCTTCGCCGCCTCGACGAAGGAACAGGTGTTTACGATGATGACCTCGGCCGACTCCGGGTTCGGGGCGATGGTGAAGCCGTCGAGCTTCAAGTGGCCCAGCATGACCTGGGAGTCGACGAGGTTCTTCGAGCATCCCAAGGATGTGAAATAGAGGGATTTTTCCTGAAATTTCTTAGTTTCTAGCATTCCGGCACCTGATTGTTTGAATAGGAAGTTCTAGTGGATCACGAGAGAAAAGTCATTCGATATACCCCGGAATCCTGTAAAAAGGTCATGCTAAACTAGCATTTCTGACACGTAGTGACAACGACTGGGATTATTGGATGTCTTCAGTCTGTTACCCCACCTAGGCCTATGTAAATATTAGAGGGCAAGTTTGGGTCTTACAGACAATTTTTCCTGATTCCAATATACTATGAAGACCAACAAAACATTTTAGGCGTGAAGGTTTTCACAGATGAAACTTTAATATGGGATACATCAGAAGAGGATTCGCGAAGACGAAGCCCGTCGTTGCAAAATTGCCTAAAATATTTCTGTTCGTCACTCTCGCCTTCTTCGGCGCGACCGTCCTCTCCGTGTTCCTGCTCCGCTGGCTGCCGATCTACGCCACTCCCCTCGTCTTCCTCCGGTCCGCGGAGTACGCCCTCGACGGGAAGTGGGTTTCCATCAAGAAGAACTGGGTTCCGCTGGAAGAGATCTCCCCGCACCTGCAGAAGGCCGTGATCGCCTCCGAGGATCCGAAGTTCCTCACCCACAGCGGCTTCGACTTCGAAGCCATCGCCAAGGCGATCGACGCCAACAAGCGCCGGAAGGTGAAGATGGGCGCGTCCACCATCTCCCAGCAGACCGCGAAGAACGTCTTCCTCTACCCGTCCCGCACCTACCTCCGGAAGGGCCTCGAGGTCTACTTCACGGTCCTCATCGAAGCGCTCTGGGACAAGAAGCGGATCCTCGAAGTCTACCTCAACGTCATCGAGCTCGGGCCCGGGGTCTACGGCGCCGAGGCCGCGTCCCACTACTACTACCGGAAGCCCGCGAAGAAGCTCAACCTCAGCGAAGCCCAGCTCTTCGCCGCCATCCTGCCGAACCCGCGCCGCTGGAACCCGACGAGGCCCACGAACTTCGTCCTCCGCCGCCGGAACTTCATCCGGAGGAACCTGAACCTCATGGGGAGCTCGTACTTCAAGCCCCTGGCGGTGCCTACAAATCTTTTAAGTAGAAGCAGCCGATAGACTGCTTGTTCCGCAGGGACGCGTTCAGCACCATGAAGGCGACCTCCGCCCCGTTCCGCAGGCCGATGAGTTCGTCGTGGAGGACGGCGTTCTTGTAGAACTTCGAGATCTCATCCTGGAGTTCGATGAACATCGCCCGGGCTCTGGTGAGGCGGTTCTGCGAGCGCGAGAGGCCCACGTAGTTCCACATGGTCTGCTTCAAGGTCATCTGGTCCTGGGCGATGAGGGCGAGGTCCACTTCCTCCTGCCCCTGGGTCCAGTCCTTGATCCGCTCGAGCTTGTAGTGCCGGAGCCGGTCGATGCTCAGGAGGATGTCCTCGCCGGCGATGTACCCCCACGTCAGCCCTTCGAGGAGGGAGGTCGAGGCCAGCCGGTTCGCCCCGTGGAGGCCGGTGCAGGCGACCTCCCCCACGGCGTAGAGGCCCTTGAGGTTGGTGCGTCCCTTGAGGTCCGTCTTCACCCCCCCGCAGGTGTAGTGGGCCGCCGGCACCACCGGGATCGGCTCCTTGGTCATGTCGACCTTGTTGTCCAGGCAGTAGGCGTTGATCGTCGGGAAGCGCGACTTCAGGTACTCTTCGCTCTTGTGAGTGATGTCGAGGTAGACGCAGTCTTCCTTGAGCGTGATCATCTGCTCGAGGATCGCCCGGGACACCACGTCCCGCGGAGCGAGCTCCCCGTCCTCGTGGTACTTCTTCATGAAGGCTTCGCCCTTGGCGTTGATGAGCCGGCCGCCCTCTCCCCGGAGGGCTTCCGAGATGAGGAAGCGCCGGTGGGAAGACCGGTTGTAGAAGGTCGTCGGGTGGAACTGGATGAACTCCATGTTCGTCACGGAGGCGCCCGCCCGGTGGGCCATGGCGTGCCCGTCTCCCCTCGCCCCCTCCGCGTTGGAGTGGTGGAGGTAGAGGGCCCCGATCCCGCCGGTGGCGAGGATGGTGACCTTCGAGAGGACCTTCCGGACCTCGTTGTTATTCTGATCGAAGAGGTAGGCGCCGAGGACCTGGTTCTCTTCGTAGCGCTGGGTGATCTCCACTCCGTGGTGGTTCGGGGTGATGAGGTCGATGGCCGTGTGGGACGTGAGGAAGTTCACGTTCGGGAAGATCTCGACGTTGGCGAGGTAGTTCAGGAGAGAGATCTGGATCGCCTTCCCGGTCATGTCCCCGTTGTAGATGATCCGGTCCTTGGAGTGCGCCGCCTCTTTGGTGAAGAGCAGCTCCCCTTCCGCGTCCTTGGCGAACGTCGTGTGCGACTTGTGGATGAGGACCTCGTCGATGATCTCCGCCGAGCGCGTCGCCAGGACCTTCGCCGCCTCCGGGTTCGAGGTGAACGCCGACGCCCGGAGGATGTCGAGGGTCAGGTCCTCCTGGTCGCCGTGGTCCTTCGGGCTGTAGATGATCCCGCCCTGGGCCCAGAACGTATTGGTGATCTCGGGCCTCTTCTCCCTGGTGACGATGGTGACGTTGACCTTCTTCTCGGCGAGCTTGATCGCCGCCGATAGCCCCGCGATCCCCGTACCGATGATGAGAGCGTCCGTGTTGAAGTCTTTCATAGGGATTTGTACTTCAGCGAGAGGTCGACCCTCGGTGCCGCGTAGGTCAGGGAGCCGATGCTGAGGGCGTCCACCCCGTCGATCAGGTACTCGCCGATGGTGTTCAGGCGCAGGCCTCCGGAGACCTCGTAGTTCATCCCGGGGGCCTTCAGCTCGACCGCTCTCCGGATGTCCTCCGGTTTGAAGTTATCCAGCATGACGTGCTTGATCCCGAGGGCGATCGCTTCCCTGAGCTCGCCGAGGTCGTGGATCTCCGCCACGACGTTATTGTAGAGCGCCCCCTGCGACCGGAAGAACTCGAGCGCACCTTCGAGGCCGCCCAGGCACGACTTGTGGTTGTCTTTGATCATCCAGACATCGGTCTGGCCGAGCCGGTGATTGTACCCACCGCCCACTCTGACCGCGTACTTCTCCAGAGTCCGAAGGCCCGGGGTCGTCTTCCGCGTATCGAGGATCTTGATCCCACGCTCCTGTGCCTGCCGCACGTGCTTGCTGGTCCAGGTCGCGATCGAACTTGCGTGCTGGAGGAGGTTGAGCGCGAGCCTCTCTCCCGTCACGGCGACGGCGAAGGGCATGGACTCCGGGAAACTGACGACGTCCCCTTCGCCCAACGCCTTCCCCTCGAGCTTCGAGAGGAAGGTGAAGTCCTTCCCGTTCATCCCGAGGGCGACGAACGCGGCGGCGAAGTACTCCGCTCCCGCGAGGATGAGCGGCGACTTTACCTTGAGGTCCAGTTGAACCGGGTGCCGAGGTAACGTCCGGAGGTAGTGAAAATTTCTGTTCAGATCATCTTCTTCAAGCCAGCTATTAATCTGCGGTAGAAGACTCAAAACGCTGAGATCCATCATGCAGGGGTAAGTATCCCTTTTGCGCTAAGGATGCAAGTGATTCCGGTCTGCGCGGGTAG
>SXUH01000241.1 GCA_005791855.1 Bdellovibrionales bacterium | reverse complement strand
GTTTTTAATGGAAGCACCCGTTAAGGTCTTCAAGCAAAGTGGAAGTGTAAAAGTTAAATTAGCTGCTTAGCATCCTGTTCGTGATCTCTGGCAAAACTACAGGCTTGGAACTTAAGTGCTAGTTAAAGAAGTTCCGGCTGTTCGAGACCGACGTCGCGATCCCCACCCCGACCCCGAAGGTCAGCATGCTCGACCCCCCGTAGCTCATGAGCGGGAGCGGGATCCCCACGATGGGCAGGAGGCCCGACACCATCGCCATGTTGATGAACGAGTGCCAGAAGAAGATGGACATGACCCCGATCACCAGGATCGAGTCGTAGAACCGCTGGACCGAGGTCGCGAGCCACACCATCCGCATGAAGAAGACGAGGTAGAGGATGATGAGGAAGACGGAGCCGAAGAAGCCGTGCTCCTCGTTGAAGATCGCGAAGACGAAGTCCGTGTGGTTCTCCGGGAGGTAGTTCAGGGAGGCCTGCGAGGAGTTCTTGAAGCCCTTCCCGAAGAGCCGGCCCGAGCCGATGGCGATCTCCGACTGGATGGCGTTGTACCCCGAGCCCTTCGCGTCCTCGTACGGGTCGATGAAGGTGTGGATCCGCTTCCGCTGGTACTCCTTCAGGCCGAAGTTGTACATGAGGATGCCGGAGACGACGGCGATCCCGCCGAGGGTGCCGATGGTCTTCCACTTGAGCCGCTTGTAGAAGATCATCATGCAGAAGATGAAGAGGAGGAGGAGCCCCGTCCCGAGGTCGGGCTGGACGATCACGAGGACCGCCGGGACCATGGTGATGATGCCCGGGATGATGAGCTCCTTGAAGCCCAGGGGCCGCTCGGGGTTCACCTTCGTGAAGTACCTCGCCATCGCGAGCACCAGGCCCATCTTCATGAACTCCGAGGGCTGCATGCGGATGGGCCCCAGGACGAGCCAGCGCTGGGCGCCCATCCCCACCTTCCCCATGAGGAGCACGAGGAAGATCAGGAAGAGGGTCCCGAGGTAGGCGACGTAGCTGAAGCGCTCGAAGGTCTTCGGGTTGAGGAAGCTGATGGCGACGGCGACGGTCACGGACAGGAAGAACCACATGATCTGCGACTTCCAGAGGAGGTCGAGGCCCTCGTGGGTCTGGTCGTGGGTCGCCGAGTAGAGGTTGAGGACGCCGACGAGGAAGATGGCGGTCATGCTCCCGATGAAGCTGAAGTCGTAGCGCTTTAGAAACTGCAGGATGGTTTGGTTCACTGAAAAACTCCGTTCATTCGTGACTCGGTTCCGCGGGCGCGGCCGGCGCTCCGGCCGCCGGCTTCGGCTTGTTCGCCGAGGCCCGCAGAGACTGGATCCATTTCTCTTTGATGGTCTTATCTTTCTCTAGGTTCTCGATGTAGAGGTCCGGGTGGTACTTCTGCATGTACTTGCTGATGACGGCCTCGACCACCGGGGTCGCGGCGCTGGACCCGTGGCAGCCGTGCTCGACGATGGCGGCGGCGGCGATCTTCGGGTTGTCGTAGGGAGCGAAGCCCACGAAGAGGCCGTGGTGCCGGGACTCGTAGTCCATGTTCTCGCACTTCTGGTAGACCTTGTCCGCGCTGGCGCTCTTGACCTGCGAGGTCCCGGTCTTCCCGGCCATGAGGATCCCCTGGCCCCGCCGGTGGAACGCCGTCCCCTTCGGGTTGTTCACCACCTGGAAGAGGCCCTCGCGGACGAACTTCAGGGTCTTCTCGTTCTTCATCTTGATCGACGAGAGGAGCTCCGGCGTGAAGGTCTTCACCAGCTCCCCCTGGGAGTCGTAGATGTCCTTCACCACGTAGGGCCGGAAGATCTTCCCGCCGTTGGCGATGGCCGCGTAGGAGACCGCCATCTGCATGGTGCTCGCGAGGACGTAGGACTGGCCGATGGCGCAGGAGAGCGTCTCCCCCGCCTGCCAGACCTGGCCGTAGCGCTTCTTCTTCCACTCCTTGGTCGGGATGAGGCCCGAGACCTCCCGCGGCAGGGAGATGCCGGTGCGGACGCCGAGGCCGAAGGCCTTCGCGTACTTCGCGAGGTCGTCGATGTCCATGCGGTTCGCGGCCTTCTGGAAGAAGACGTTGCAGGATTCGCGGATCGCCTTCACGAGGGTCGTGGGCCCGTGGCCCTCCTTCTTCCAGCAGTGGTAGACCTTCCGGCCGAGGCGGAAGGAGCCGTTGCAGAAGACCTCGGTGTGCTCGTCGATCTCCCCCTGCTCGAAGGCCGCGATCCCGGTGATGGCCTTGAAGGTCGAGCCCGGGGAGAAGTGCTCCTGGATGTTCCGGTCCCGCAGCGGGTGCTCCTTGTTCCCGACGAGGCTCCGCCAGTACTCGGGGGTGAGGCCCCGGGAGAACTGCGACGGATCGAAGGAGGGCCTGGAGACCATGGCGAGGACCTCGCCGGAGTCGATGTCGATGGCGATGACGCCGCCGACCTTCTCGTTGAGGGCGTCGAAGCCCGCGATCTGCATGTCCCGGTCGATGGTGAGCTTCACGTTGAGGCCGGAGATGGGCTTCTCGTCTTCGATGCCCTTGAAGAGGTTGTCGGTGTTGATGTAGCGCTTCCGCCGGCCCCGGGCGTCCACTTCCACGAACTCGTGGCCGTTCTCTCCCCGGAGGTACTTGTCGAGCTGCTCCTCGATCCCGAACTGGCCGATGAAGTCGCCGAGGCGGTAGTCGACCTTGTCCCGCTCGCGGAGCTTCGGCAGCTGCACCTGGGAGATCTCGGAGATGTACCCCAGGAGGTGCGCGCCGACTTCCTTGTCCCGGTACTCCCGGGAGATGAAGGTGTCCACGCTGATCCCCGGGAGGTCGGCGTTCTGGGTCTCGATCTGCGCGAGCTCCGCGAAGGAGATGTTCTTCTTGATGATGATGGGCCGGTACTTCGCCTGGTTCGAGTTCTTCTTCAGGATGGTCTGGATCGCGGCCGGTTCCATCGAGAGCATCTTCGAGAGCTTGGCGAGGGTCTTCTCCTTGTCGAGGAGGAACTGCGGCGTCAGGATGGCGTCGAAGCGCGGGATGTTGTCCACGAGGAGCTGGTTGTCCCGCGAGAAGATGAGGCCCCGCGGAGACCAGACCACTTCCTTCCGGAGCCGGTTCTGGATCGAGTAGTTGTGGAGGGTCTCGCCCTTGTAGACCTGGAGGTACCAGAGCCGGGCGAGGACGAGGCCGAAGGCGGCCGTGATGATGTAGGAGACGAGGGCCGCCCTTTCCTTGTGAATCTTGACGAGTTCTTCTTCTCCAAACATTTAGATTTCCACTCCCCGCGGGCCGACGTCCTTCGGGACGCGCCAGATCTGCTCGAGGATCCAGAAGAGGACCGGAGCGATGAGTGAGAGGAAGACGCTCCCCGGGATGAAGCTCCAGAGGATGAGCGGGAACTTATCGAAGTCGCTGATCTTCAGGCAGATGATCACCGTCACCGTCAGGAACCAGATGAACTGGAAGAGCTGGACCGTCAGCATGGTCATGATGGCGGTGGTGAGGTGGAGGAGTTCCTTGAGGTAGTTGGCGGAGCTCATGACGATGAGCCCGGCCAGGGTCCCGAGGGCCCAGCCCTCGATGGAGAACACGGAGTGCACCACCTGCAGCCCGAGGATCATCCACGGCACCGCCGGAGACTCGAGCCGGATGGCGAGGAAGAGGACGATGAGGACGTTGAAGGTCAGCCGGTACTCCTTCCAGCCGAAGGCCGGGAGCATGGTGGAGGTGACGATCTCCAGGCCGATCAGGAGGGCGACGGTGATGGCGAAGGAGATCAGCAGTTGCGAAAAGCGCATTCTCATTTCTTGGTCTCCTCGCTGAGCCGGTCCCCGGCCTGGCGGTCTGCGGTCGGGACGGCGGCCTCGGCGACGGTGCCTTCCGTCGGGATGAGGACGATGACTTCCTCGAGCTTATCGAAGTCCACGCTCGGAACCACGTCGATGGTCTGGGTCATGCCGAAGTTTTCCTTGTTGATGTCGGTGACCATCCCGACCTTGATCCCCTTCGGGTAGATCCCGCCGACCCCGGCGGTCATGAGCTTGTCGCCCACCTCCACCGGCTCGTTCTTGGTGATGTACTTCAGGGTGCACTTGAAGTTGAAGACGCCTTCGACGATCCCGTGGGTCCGGGTCCGCTCGACGAGGACGTCCACGCGGTTGTTCTGGTCGAGGATGGTGAGGACGTCGGAGTAGTTATCCGTGGTCTTGTAGACGTAGCCCACGAGGCCGTGGTCGGTGATCACCGGCGCCATGGTCTTGATCCCGTGCCGGGAGCCCTTGTTGAGGCGGATCACCTTGAACTCGTTGGCCGAGTCCCAGCCCACCACCTGCGCCAGGACCTTCTGGTGGGAGAGCTCCTCCGAGTAGTTCAGGAGCTTCTTGAGCCTGGAGTTTTCCCTCCGGATCTCTTCCATGGACGTCAGGTCATTCTCGAGGCGGGAGATCTGCTTGGTGAGGATCTGGTTGCGCTTGCTCGTGTCGACGATGGAGAGGTAGTTTTCCCAAAGAGAGGAGAAGCTCTTCTTGGAGCTGGCGAGGCCCTCTTGCACCGGGGCAAGAACTTCCGTCACGACCTTGTTGAAGAGTGTCGGCTGGCCCAGGTCAAACTGTTTCTGCGAAATGCCATAGAAGGAAACTATCGCGACCACGATATTGCTGACGATTTTTGTCTTTGAAGACTCTTGGATTAATTTCAAACGCTGCCCTTATTTCATTGTTTTAATAGATTAAACGAAATCTTTGTCTGATGCCAATGAAGTTTCGAGATAAAGTCTTTGACCGGACCCCCCTAACCCCGATAAAATGACTTGCACTTTAACGCCCAAAGGAACCCAATGAAAAACGCCTTCGCGAGTAAAATCTCTTACTTCATTCTCACGTTCATTTTCCTGATCATCGCGGCCAGCTTTTTGTTCAGTAATTTTGACGGAATTTCTACGACATCTTCCAAGGACGTTGCGACCGTCGACGGCACCCCCATCACGACCAAAGAATACCAGATGGCCCTTTCCCGGCAGGTTGAATTCTTCAACCAGATGACCGGCGGCTCGGGGATGACCCAGAAGCAGCTCGAGGACCTCGGGATCAAGCAGTCCGTGATGAACGGACTCATCCAACAGAAACTGATCCTCAACACCGCGGACAACATGGGATTCACGGTGTCAATGGATGAGGTGAAAAACGAGATCAAGTCCCTCCCCTACTTCAAGCGTGGGGAGCAGTTCGACGTGAACCTTTACCGCAATATGCTGCAAAGCAACGGCTACATCCCTTCTCAGTTTGAGGACCTGGTCGCCAATGACCTCAAGTCGAAGAAGATGGAGGAGATGTTCAACTCCGTCCTGGTCTCCGACAGCTACGTGAAGGACGTGATCAAGTTCAAAAACCAGGTGGTCACCGTCCAGGGCGTGAAGATCACCAGGCAGGGCCTCGCCCCGCTGGTGACGGTGTCCGAGCAGGAGATCAAGCAGTACCTGGACAATCCGGAGAACAAGAAAGCCCTCGAGGAAACGTACACGGAGAACATCACCAAGTACAATAAGCCCGAAGAAGTGAAGGCCCGGCACATCCTCATCCAGGGCGACGACCAGAAGGCCCTCGACAAGGTCAAGGCGCTGGCGGCGAAGGTGACGCCGAAGAACTTCGCCGAGGTCGCGCAGAAGGAAACCGAAGACCCGACCGGGAAGGCGAACGGCGGAGACCTCGGCTGGTTCTCCGCTGGCCGGATGGTTCCGGAGTTCGAAGAGGTCGCGTTCAAGCTCCAGAAGAACACGGTCTCCCAACCGGTGAAGACCCAGTTCGGCTACCACCTCATCCTGGTGGAAGACAAGAGGGCCTCGGACAAGAAGGACCTCGAGGCCGTGAAGCCGGAGCTCGCGCAGATGGCGATCCAGAAGACCAAGGCCCAGGACCTGGACAAGCTCCTGAAGGCCACCGAACAGGACCTCACCAAGTCCCTCACCGCCGGCGACCTCGCCTCCGTCGAAGCCCTGGCGAAGAAAGTCGATGGCCAGTTCTTCAAGACCACCGACGTGAACCTATTCGACCAGTCCCTCGCCCAGTCTGCGCTGGCGCCGAAGGAAGCCGAGGAACTCTTCAAGGCCGCTCCCGGAACGGTGGTGAACCTCGGGAACGCCGGGACCATCTACCTCGTGAAGGTCGTCTCCAAGGGCGAGACCCCGGACCTCGAGAAGAAGCTCACCGAGTCGCTGAAGTCCGAGGTCACCAACCAGACCCAGATGTTCTCGAAGAAAGTCCGCGAAGAATTAATCAAAGCCATGAACAACAAAGCAAAGGTTGTCACGAACAGCGCTTTGTTGTAAGTATGGTGCCGTGAGGAGATCCGCTTATGGCAGACAAGAACGCGCGCTTTAAAGACAACACCCCGGGGAAGTACTACGTCGACGACTCCTGCATCGCCTGCGACGCCTGCTGCGTGGAAGCTCCGAAGTTCTTCGTCATGAATGATAACGAGGGCCACGCCTACGTCAAGGCCCAGCCGCAGACTCCGGAAGACGTCGCCGTTGCGGAAAACGCCCTGGCCGCGTGTCCGGTGGAAGCCATCGGCAACG
>SXUH01000240.1 GCA_005791855.1 Bdellovibrionales bacterium | reverse complement strand
TCACCACCTTCACCTCGTCGAAGGGCGTGTAGTTGAAGGCGTTGAAGACGTCGGGGGAGGGCGGGAAGATCTCCTTTCCTTTCTTCTTCTCCTCGACGAGGAAGGCCCGCAGGTCCCGCATGTAGGGTTTCTTGAACTCCTCACCCAGATATTCATTCCATACGGGATCTTTTAGGACAACTTTCATCCGCCTATTTAACTAATTTCCCTTTTTTTGGTCAACAACTCTTCCCCGACCTTGGCTTCCGACGTGGTTCTTTCTAAAATACCTCAATGGGCAAGAGATATGTGATCTGCGACATAGAGGCGACCGGGTTGGATCAGGACCGAGACATCATCGAAATCGCCCTGGTCACCTACGAGGACGAGAAGATCGTCGAGGTCTACGAGACCCTGGTGAACCCCCTCCGCTCCATCCCCGAGTTCATCCAGAACCTCACCATGATCTCGCCCCGCGAGCTCGCCGAGGCGCCGAAGTTCTACGACGTGGCGGACGCCATCCGGCTGCGGCTCGAGGGCGCGGTCTTCGTCTCGCACAACACGGAGTTCGACCTCGGGCTCCTGAAGAAGAAGTACCAGGAGCTCGGGCAGGAGTTGGACGTCAAGGAGTTCTGCACCCTGAAGGTTTCCCAGGAGGAGATCCCGGGGCTCTCGAGCTACACGCTGGACGCCCTCTGCGGCTTCTTCGGCATCAAGAACAAGGAGCGGCACCGGGCCACCCCGGACGCCCTCGCGGCCCTCGATCTCTTCAAAGAACTCTCGTCCCTGCGCCTCAAGATCTACCCCAAGGTCCGCTTCCATCCGCACCACGAGAAGAGCCTCAAGCGGCTCTCGCAGAAGGCGGGGCTCCTCTACTTTAAAAACGAAGAGGGGAGGGTGGTCCGCTTCGAAGCGGCCTCGAACATGGAAGCCGTGGCCCGGAGGCTCCTGGAGGTGAAGCCCGAGAACCGGGACCTCCTGGAGAAGACCTCCGTCGTGGAAGGGGAGCCGACGGGCTCGGCCCTCATCGCGGAGTTCAAGATGCTCCTCTTCACGCCTTATCATCCGAAGTTCATGATCGAGGTGGTGGAGAGCGCGGCGGGCGAGAAGGACTTCAAGATCTCCCGGTGCAGGCGCGGGCGAAGCGGGGTCTGGTACTTCAGCGGGTTCGGCGCGGCCCGGAGCAAGCTCAAGAGGCTCGAGGTCGCGCTCCGGGACCAGAACTTCGTCTACCGGGACAGCGCCCGCTCCAAGGAAGAGATCTTCAAGCACAACCTGCTGGTGGACAAGCTCTCCAAGGAGGGCCGCTTCCCGTCGGAGAACCTCGTCATCGTGGGCGAGGGGCGGACCCTGGGCGAGCGCTCCCTCATCCTCATCCGCGAGGGGCACGTCCGGGGGTACGGGTACACCACGGCGGCGGAGGAGGAGATCTACGCTTCGCCGGAAACGCATTTATCCAAAAAGTTCCATGGAAATATCGGAGCGGATCTTGCTACAATCAACTACATCCGTGTCTTGAAAAACCTCCGCCAGAAGACTGAAGGCTGGAGAAGCCTCTCGGAGCTACGATGAGAACATTTTTTTTCCTGATCCTCGTGAGCCTTCCCGCCCTCGGGCAGAGCACCTGCGCCTTCACCAAGGAGCGCATCGAGTGCGTGAAGTACCTGCACAACTACGACGGGGACACGGTGACCTTCAAGCTCCCGGTGGCCCACCCCCTCTACGGCGACAAGGCCAAGGTCCGGGTCCTGGGGATCGACACGGCGGAGATGAAGCCGGGGAAGAAGGCCTCTCCCTGTGAGAAGGAGTGGGCGAAGGTGGCCAAGGCCTTCGTGGCCGCGGAACTGAGCAAGGCCAAGAAGATCAACCTGACCCAGCTCGCGGGCCTGGATAGCTTCGGCCGGATCCTCGCCGCCGTCGAGTACGATGACAAGGATCTCAAGACGCTGCTACTCAAAGACAACCTGGCCGTGCCCTACCTGGGCAAGAAGAAGGTCCGGGTCGACTGGTGCGAAATCAAAAATAAGAGGAAGTCGTAGATGGACCCGAAGGTATTCAAATCAACCAAGCGCATCACGGGTTTCCCGTGCACCCACCGGCAATGGAAGGCGGCCTCCCACTGCCGCTTCGTCCACGGCTACTCCCGGGAGTTCTACTTCGAGTTCGAGGCGCGGGAGCTCACGCCGGAGGGCTGGGTGGTGGACTTCGGCGGGATCAAGGAGATCAAGGCCTGGCTCACGGAGGTCTTCGACCACACCTTCCTCGTGGCCCAGGACGACCCCGCGATGGAGGACTTCAAGAAGCTCGACAAAGCCGGCGTCATCCAGCTGCGCGTCCTCCCGAACCCCGGGATGGAAGGCACCTGCCAGTACGTCTACGAGGAGGCGTCCAAGATCCTCAAGAAACTTTGCGGCGACCGCGCCTGGATCAGCAAGGTCGAGGTCCGGGAGAACGAGAACAACTCCGCCTTCATGACTCCGGTGAAGAAGTGACCAGCCGGTTCTCCTCCGAGATCCCCGTGCGCCCCGACGACATCGACATGTTCCAGCACGTCCACAACTCCCGCTACCTCGACTACATCCAGGCCGCCCGCTACGACCAGATGACCAGATGCTACAAGGTCACCATGGAAGAGTTCATGATCATGGGCTACGGCTGGGTGGTGAAGAAGGCCACGCTCAACTTCAAGCGTCCCCTCATCATGGGCGACGTCATGCGGATCTTCACCCAGGTCCGGGAGATCGACGGCAGCGACGCCGTCGTCGACTTCGAAATCCTGAACGCGAGGAACGAGAAGGTGAGCTGCGACGGCCAGATGGTCTACACCATGATCAACCTCAAGACGGGCCGGTCGGAGAAGATCCCGGAGGAGATCCGGGAGAAGTACCTCATCTAGGGTGGGGGAGTGTTCGGTTGATCTTTGGACGTCTATTGAT
>SXUH01000239.1 GCA_005791855.1 Bdellovibrionales bacterium | reverse complement strand
TCATGTACCCGTGGACCATCGTTTACCAAACCTATTTAAAGACAGGCCCGCTCATCCTCCTCGAAATGGGACTGTTCTTCATGCTCCTCCTCGGTGGGTACTTCTACCTCCGACTGCGAGGCGCCCTGAGCTGGGACTAGGAGTTTTTATGTCTAAAGATGGAAGTTCGTTTTTTTACCCGACCCTCTTGAGTGAAGCCGCGAAGTGGGCGCAGAAGAATTCTCTGTGGCCGATGCCGTTCGGTACCTCCTGCTGCGGGATCGAGATGATGTCGACCCTCTCGAGCACCTACGACCTCTCGCGGTTCGGCGCCGAGGTGGTGCGGTTCTCGCCTCGCCAGGCGGACATGCTCATCGTGGCGGGAACCATCACCACGAAGATGGCACCGGTGCTCCGGACGATCTACGCCCAGATGCTCGAGCCGAAGTGGGTCATCGCCATGGGGGCCTGTTCCTCCTCCGGTGGGATCTTCGATACGTACTCGGTCCTCCAGGGGATCGACGAGATCATGCCGGTGGACGTCTACGTCCCCGGGTGCCCGCCGATCCCGGAGGGGCTGATCCACGCGATCCTCTACCTCCAGAACAAGATCGACAAGGGGATGGACCGGAAGCCGGCGGAGCGGCCGACCTTCGAAGACGCGCAGAACGCGATGTCGTACCGGAAGGGCGTGGGCTACGACATCAAGGCTAACTTCGTGATGACCCAGGACTACGTGGAAGAGCAGAAATCTAAACGGGAGCTTGAAGTCCATACGAAGCAAGAACTCCTCAACAAGCAGGAGCTCAATAAATGAGAACCAATTCCGTAGCTCCCGGAGCTGCCTACCTCGCGGCCCAGGAAGCTCTCACGGCGCGGCTGAACGAGAAGTACCTGACGGACCGGAAGGTCGACCTCGATAAGTTGAACGAGCCGGTGATCTGGGCGAAGAACCCGACCGACGCGAAGATGCTGGTGAAGTCCTTCCGGATCGACCCCGCCTTCGCCATGGACTTCCTCTCCGACATCACCGCCTACGACAACGTGGACCAGGTGGACGGGGACCAGCGCTTCGTCCTGGTGTACCAGCTCTACTCCGTCACCAAGCACGTCCGCGTGCGCATCAAGTGCCTCCTCGGAGAGCACGAGCAGGCCGAGACCCTGACCGACCTCTGGCCCGGGGCGAACTGGCTCGAGCGAGAAGTCTTCGACATGTTCGGGATCACGTTCCGGGGCCACCCGAACCTTCGCCGGATCATGATGGACGAGCGGTTCTCCGGCCACCCGCTTAGGAAAGAATACCCAATCAAACAACGAGAGCCGTTCAGAGACAACATCCGGTTCCATCTGGGCGCGAACCCCCTCGAGGTGAGCACAGATATAAAGGATGGTCCGGCGACCGAACCGACGGAGCTTGCGAAAGAGCTGTACCGGCCTCAAGGTGAGAAATAACATGGCAGTGAACATCCAAGACGACCACAAGCTCAACGACTTCTACAACCCGAACGTCCTGATCAACCTCGGGCCCTCCCACCCGGCGATGCACGGAACCCTGCGGGTGATGTGCCGGGTGAACGGGGAGACCATCGAGGACGCCAACTGCGAGATCGGCTACCTCCACCGCGGGATCGAGAAGCTCGGCGAGGACAAGACCTACCACCAGTGGATGGTCTACACCGACCGGCTCAACTACTGCTCGGCCCTGAACAACAACATGGCCTACGCCATGGCGGTCGAGAACATCATGAACATCACCATCACCGACCGCTGCATGTGGATCCGGATGATCTGCATGGAGCTCTCCCGGATCATCGACCACATCATCTGCGTGGCGATCAACGCCCTGGACCTGGGAGCGATGACCGTGTTCTGGCTCCTCTACCACTGGCGGGAAGAGGCCTACACCATGATCGAGTCCATGTGCGGGATGCGCCTCACGACCACCTACGCGCGGATCGGGGGCCTCTCCTACGACCTCCCGGACAACTTCGTCGCCCGGATGGAGAAGTTCTGCAAGGAATTCCCGAAGGCCCTCGAGGAAGTCGAAGGCCTCCTGACGTCCAACCGGATCTGGATCGACCGGACCAAGGGCGTGGGCATCATCAACGCCGCGGACGCCATGAAGTACTCGATCACGGGCCCGTGCCTTCGCGCGGCCGGGGTCGACGTGGACCTGCGCCGGGACCGGCCATACTACGCCTACACCGACGTCGACTTCGACGTGGTGGTGGGATCCAACGGCGACGTCTACGACCGCTACCTCATCCGCCTGGAGGAGATGAAGCAGTCCACGCGGATCCTCCAGCAGTGCATCCGGAAGCTCCCGGCCGGCCCGATCTTCGTGGACGACAAGCGGGTGAACATCCCGGACAAGCTCGAGGTCTACACCAAGATGGAAGTCCTCATCCACCACTTCAAGATCTTCATGGAAGGCGTGAAGGTCCCTCCCGGGGAAGCCTACACCTGCGTGGAAGGCCCCAACGGAGAGCTCGGGTTCTACATCGTGAGCCGCGGGGGGCCGAAGGCCTGGCGGATGCGAGTGAAGTCCCCGTCCTTCATGCTGTTCCAGGGCTTCGAGGCTTCGGTCAAGGGCGGGAAGATCCCGGACGCCGTCGCCCACCTCGGGAGCGTGAACATCATCGCCGGCGAACTAGACAGATAAGAGAAGAGAGATAGAACCATGGCTTTATCAGAGCAAATCAAAAAGACGATCAACGGGATCCGCTCGCAGTTTCCGACCGAGCAGGCGCTCCTCCTCCCACTCCTGCACGAGATCCAGAACGAGCAGGGCTGGGTTTCCCTCGACTCCATGCGGTCCGCGGGAGAGTTCCTGAACCTCCCGCTCTCGAAGGTCCGGGAAGTGGCGAGCTTCTACACCATGTACAAGCTCGAGCCCCAGGGGAAGGTGGACCTGCAGATCTGCACCAACATCTCCTGCTGGCTCAACGGCGCCGAGAAGCTCGTCTCCTGCG
>SXUH01000238.1 GCA_005791855.1 Bdellovibrionales bacterium | reverse complement strand
GAAGGTGAGGATGAAGAGAATGAGAGGAAGGAGGTATTTCATGGAGGACAATTAAACTTCGGGAGGGGGAAAAATTCACCTAACTTTCCCTTACACGGCCGCTACCTCGACTTCTTTTGGTTCTCCTTAAGATGCTCATTGAGCTTGTCGAGGTTTTCTTTCCAATGCTTCTTATCTGTGGGCTTGCTGTCTGGAGTCGCGCTCGGCTCAGCTTTTGCGTCAGCTTGGTCGACGAGGAGCGCGTGGAGCGAGGAATTCTTCTCCAGGGATTTTACGTCGAAGTACGGCATGAAGGGCCTGAACTCTTTCTCCTCATTCAGTCCCTCGGCTTCGAGTTCTTTGAGCAGTGCTTCGGAGAGTTTCTGCTTCTCGCTTCCGGAAGCTTGAGTGGTGGGATTGGTTACCACTACCAGACGGTCGGCCTTCGCGAGGGCCGATCTAGAACCCTGCGGATCGGTGACGTCCGCGCTCCCGGAGAGGAGGGCGAACTCGGAGATCTCCCGGGCCTTGACGGTCTGGTGGTTCACCAGGATCTGGGTTCCGCGGATGCCCATGACGGCGGTCTTGGTCCGCACCTGGATGTCTCCTTCCTTGGCTTTGTTCCTCACGTGGCCCGTGAGCTGGCCCTTGATGAAGTTGAACACGGCCTGCCGGTTGGTCTTATCGGTGAACTTGAACTCTTCGAAGTTGAGCTCGGAGTTCTGCCCGAGGGTGATCACCGTGTCGTCCACCACCTGGATCCGGGCGAAGGACTTCTCCTCGGTGACCAGGGTGTCGCTCTTCGAGAAGCGCGTCCCGATCTTCACCGCCTGCAGCTCGCCCTTGACCTTCTTGTAGACCGAACCCCGCACCAGCCTGAGCTGGCCCACGTAGGTCGGGATGGCCTGGCCCTTCTCCTTGTCGAAGGTGAAGTCCTGGGCGAAGAGGGAACCGGTCACGAGGAGGAGAGGGAGAAGGATGTTCATGCTAGTAGGTTAATCAAGACCCGAATTTTTGTCCACGGGTTTGACGTCCACGACCTCGACCTTCATCTTCCCGTCTGAACGGAGGGTCTTCAGGCGGACCACGGGCCGGGACCCTTTCTTCTTCTCCACTTCGATGGTCAGGTAGCCCGGGAGGAACCCCCGGTCCGGGTCTCCGCCGGCCCCGGAGATGAACAGCGCGGTACCCTGGGCCTGCCCTTCGTGGGAGACGATGTGCTCGTGACCCGAGACGAGGAGGTCGAAGCGACCCAGGACCTGCGCTTCGTGGAAGGCCTTCATGGATCCGACGGCGTCTCCGTGGCCTTTGCCCGAGCTCTTGTATGGGTGATGGGTGAGGGCGATGCGCAGCTTGCAGTCCTTTTCTTTCTTGGCCGCCTCCGCGAGCCACATCTCTTGCGGTTCGATCTGCGAGTGGAGGTGCCGTTGGGTGTAGAACTCCGAGTCCAGGGCGAAGATGCAGAGGTCGCCTTCCCGCTTGAAGTAGTAGTGGTTCGGGAAGTAGACGAAGGGGTACTTCTGGGCGATCTCGAGCCAGGCGGTGGTGTTCCCCCGGTGGTCGTGGTTCCCCATGATCACGTTGAGCTTGGGCTCGTAGTCCTTCCGACTCAAGCCTTCGTAGTAGTCCAGGAAGAGCTCCTTGAACTTCCGATCCTCGGCGCTGGTGATCCCGGACGGATAGATGATGTCTCCGAGGAAGTAGATGGCATGGCACTTCTCATACTGGAGGGCGAGGGCCGTGGCCTTCTGGCTTGAGGTGTCCTTCCCGGTGTCACCGATGAAGCAGAGTTTTTGTTCGGGAGCTGTGTGCTCGAAGGCTTCCGGTAAGAACTTGTGCTGAGCGCAGCTGGTAACTAAAAAAAGTAATAAGAGTGTTTTCATCACTCGATATTAACTAACTTTAATGAATAGTTTGAGACTTTTCTGCTGCGGTTAAGAGATTTTCAATCAATGACACAACGGTCATGGGGCCGACGCCACCGGGAACCGGCGTGAGAGCACCAACAGCATTGATCACGGAGTTAGAGTCCACGTCACCGGTGAGCTTCCCGTTGAGCTCGTTCATGCCAACGTCGACCACCACGGTCTGCCGACCCGGATTGAAGTAAGAATAGTCGAAGTAGTTGGCCCGGCCAATGGCCGCGACCACGATGTCGGCGGTGCGAGTGATGGCCCGGAGGTCCCGGGTCTGCGAGTGCGCGAGGGTGACCGTGGCCCCGAGGTTGGTGAGGAGGAGGCTCAGGGGTTTACCGACGATGAGGCTCCGGCCCACGATGACCACGTGCCGGCCCTTGATCTCGTAGCCGTAGTGCTGGAGCAGGAGGACGATGCCCTTGGGCGTGCACGGGAGGAGGGAGTTGAGGTTCGTCGAGCCTTCGTAGATCCGCTGGTAGTTCTTGCTGTGGAAGCCGTCGATGTCTTTCTCCGGCGTGACCAGGTGGGAGATGTCGAGCGACCGGAGCTTCTCACTCACGGGGAGCTGGACGATGATCCCGTGGATCTCCGGGTCCGCGTTGAGCTGCCGGAGTTCTTCCCGGAAGTCTTCCTCGGAGATCTCGGCCGGGAGGCCCACGAGCTGGAACTTCGCGCCCACTTCCTCGCAGAGCCGTCGCTTGTTCCGGATGTAGGCGAGGGAGGCGGGGTTGTCCCCG
>SXUH01000237.1 GCA_005791855.1 Bdellovibrionales bacterium | reverse complement strand
CGACCGTGCCGCCGGCGAAGTCCAGGACCCCCCAGGTCCGCAGGATCCCGCCCGGGTGCCAGGTCATGTGGGCCAGCGGCGCATATATAAAGATGGAGAAGAGGACCATGAAGAGGAGGTAGGAGGTGAACTTCACCCGTTCCGCGAAGGCCCCGCTCACCAGGGCCGGGGAGATGATGGCAAACTTAAGCTGGAATAAAGAAAACAGGGCGAAGGGAATGGTCGGAGAGAAGTCCGTGTGGGTGAGCATCCCCACGCCTCGGTACATGAAGAAGGTCGACGGGTCTCCGATGATCCCCCCGATGGAGTCTCCGAAGCACAGGCTGAACCCGACGGCGACCCACACCACCGAGATCACCCCCAGGGCGACCATGGACTGGAACATGGTGGAGATGACGTTCTTCCTGCGGACCATTCCGCCGTAGAAGAAGGAGAGGCCCGGGGTCATGAGGAGGACGAGGGCGGCGGAGGTGAGCAGCCAGGCGGTGTCTCCGGCGTTGATCGGGCCCCCGACCTTGGTCTGCTCGACCTCGGTGATGAAGGTGGCGAAGAGGCCTGAGATGAGGATCAGACCGAGGTGGGCCAGGTATTTAACTCTCACGAAGTCTCCAGGGATCAAGTTTCCTTGATTTTACATGAGACGTTCAATTAATTGTATTTGGTAAAGTCTTCCTACCAGGGAGGGTTCGCGCCGAGCTCTCTGCGAGGATCGCGGGAGAGCTCTACCAGACGGTCCCACTCAAGCGTGAGGAAGTAGTCCTGGGTCTGGCCCGCCTGTTGCTCCACTCCGTCGGTGAGGGCTTCGCAGTTACTGCTGGGGCCGTAGGTTCCGGAGTTGCAGACGGCGACCTCCATGCGCTCCGGAGTCCCCATGCGCGCGAGCCAGTCCCGGAGCCGGAGCGGGCCCTTCGGTTCGATGGCCGGGTCGAGGACGTACTTCTGCTTCTTCACCTCCACCACCGGGGCCACGTGGTACCACCAGGTCACGTATCCGGTCGGAGAATTCCTGGTCGAAGCCCGGAGGTCTCCGAAGGCGAAGACCTTCTTCGGCACCGGGAGGGATCGTTTCACCGCGGCCCTCATCACCATGGACGCCCGGGCGTAGCAGCCGTCGTCCGGGTAGAGCCAGGAGATCCGGCGGCGGAAGTCGGGCTGCTTCCTCCAGACCAGGGAGCGGTCGTCGCGGAGCTGGGTGAAGCGTCTCTTCGTGAGAGACTGCGAAGTCCAGTTGGTGGCCTTCGGCAGGCCAGCTTCCAGCGCCCGCGAGTAATACTGGGCCACGGAGAGCGGGCTCTCCTCGAAGACCTCGCCGGATCGCATGCGGGCCCGGGCTTCCTGCATGTACCTCTGGTAGGAGACCCCGGGCCTTCGGTGGGCGGAGAACTCATCCATCGCCGCCTGAGCGGCTAGAGAAATGAGGGAAAGAAAGATGATCGAAATGCGCATATGGCTTCTCCGGAATTCAGGCCCGTCCTATTATAAATGTTCTCACCATTCTCGATGACAATGGGACTTCAGGACACAAAAAAACTCTTACTTTTTCAGACCTTAACGCATCCGCTAGTCAAATCTAAAGACCTGCATTTAGTAGACAGTAGAACTTGGTTTCATTCATTATGGTAAGGCTTAAATATGTAAACCCCTAATGAGGTCCACATGAACTATCAATCGAATTTCGCCTTCCTCGTCTTGAGTCTTTTGATCTTAGCTGCATGTGGGAAGGCAGGCAAAATGCCTGAAGCCCAGTTCGAACAGGTGAGCCTCCCCGCTGACGGGTCGAACATCAAGGGCGTCTACAAGGTCGCTCCGCTGTTGAACCTGAACACGAACTCCCTCGGTTTCACCAACGCGAGCTCCGTGATCACCAGAACGGACGACACGTTCACGGTCTACGTCCACGTCCCGAAGTCCTACCCGAACATCTGGCACAAGCAGGACATCTACATCGGTGGCCGCTGTCCGACGGACAAGGACGACGCCAACAACGACGGCTTCGTCGACATCCCGGAGGCCCGCCGGGTGATGGGGAAGATCATCATCCCGCTCGACGGGAACCTCGAGTCCCAGAAGGCCGGGAGCGGGAGCTACCCGTACAGCGACGGCGGGGAAGGGGCGTACTTCTACAAGGAGTCTGCGAGCTTCGAGCGGCTCTTCGCCGACCTGAAGGCCAAGGACTCCACCGCCGCCGACGACGTGATCAAGCTCAAGGCCAAGCAGGGGCTTGCCATCGACAACGCCATCATCGTCATCCACGGGGCATCGTACTCGGCCAACCTCCCGGACACCGTGGCGACCGCGGATGACCTGGAGAACTTCCAGTCGATCCCGATCGCCTGCGGCCTCTACGGGAAAACCGGAGAGCTCCCCGCGGGAACGGACCGGGGTGAGACGAGCCAGATGGGCCAGGCGGAGACCGACAACTCCACCACCCCGGCCCCGACCCCGTCGCAGCCGGATCCGACGACCCCGCAACCTCCAAGGCCACCCCAGCCCCCTCGCGACAACCAGGATGGCCAGGATCCGGATGATGACGATGACCAGGACGGAACCTGGGACCGGATCCGGGATTGGTTCCCGGACGGTTGGATTCCTGGGCGGAGAAGAAATTAGTTTTAAGGGGCCTTCGGGCCCTTTTTTTTGCTGTGATGACGGGGTGGAAGTTGCTTGTGGAATTTCACTTCT
>SXUH01000027.1 GCA_005791855.1 Bdellovibrionales bacterium | reverse complement strand
CTGCTGGCTGTTCTTCGGAGTGATGTAGACGACCCGCTGGGCCCGGGCGAGGGCCTCCTTCAGGGTCGGGTAGAGGACGCCGACCGTCTTCCCGAGGCCCGTCGGCGCCTGCAGGAGGAGCCGCTTCCCGTCGACGAGGGAGGAGCGGATGAACTCGATGAGCTCGCTCTGCCCCGCCCGCGGAACGGGGAAGGGAAACGGGAGCTCCGCCGCCACCCGGGTCCGGCGCTTCTGCCGCCGCTGGGCCTCCTTCGCTTCCTCCACCAGGGCGTCGAGCCGGCGGTCGAGCCACTTCTCGTAGGTCTTGTGGTTGAGGTCGATCTGGAGGTCGAGGTCCTCGCTCCGGCGCGAGGACACGAGGTGGAAGGTGAGGTCCGGCTTCACGCCGTGCTCGAGCCAGTAGAAGTAGCCGTAGGTGAGGAGCTGGAGGTAGTACGGGTGGTCGTAGGTCTTGTCCTTGAGCCGGCGGGCGAGGTCGAAGATGTTGAAGCTCGACTTGATCTCCTCGATCACGGGGTACTCGCCGCCGAAGAGGCCGTCCATCCGGCCGTCGACCTCGAAGGTGAAGCCGCCGCGCTCGAAGGTGCGCCGGATGCGCACCTCCGCCTGGTAGTCGGCGAACTCCTCGGCCCGCTTCTTCTGAACGAGCTGGTGGAGCTCGATGCCCTTCTGCATCCCCAGGGAGAACCCGGAGGAGGCTTCGATGCTCCCCCGGAGGGGGGACGGCATGGCGAAGTCCTGGAGGGAGAGCTTGATGGTCTTCATAGGAGCTTCAGCACGGTCCCGCCGAGGGAGGTGTAGTTGTCCACGCGGAGCTGCTCGACGTGGTGGGCGTCGATCCCGGACTTCCGCAGGTGCCGGATGAGCTCCCCTTCCCGGTGCTGGACGAAGACCCGGTGAGCCCCGCTCTGGCGGATGGTGAGGTTGAGGTCGTCCCAGTCGGCGTGGTCGGACATGACGAAGCCGCGGTCGTAGCGGTTGAAGCCGAAGCCTCCCGGGGTCATCCACCCCGAGGCGAAGGCGGTCTCGAACCTCCCGAGCTTCGAGGCCCAGCCTTCCCGCAGGATCGACGGCGGAGCCAGGATCAGCTCCCCGCGGAGCTCCTCCGAGTCGAAGAGGTAGTACAGCACGTCGGTGAGGACACTCGTCGGAGCGAGGACCTTGCCTTCTCTGCGGTAGCACTCGGTGAGCTCGGCGATGGTGGAGTGGATGAGCACGGGTTTCGTGGCGAACGGAGCGAGCTCCGCGAGGATCCGCTGGGCCTTCCCCAGCGAGTACCCGAAGAGGACGCAGTTCTTCCCCTTCGCGGCGGTCTCCTCCCACCACTCGTGGATCAGCCGCCCGTGCTCGAGGTCCTTCTCCCACACGAACTGGGGAGTGCCGAAGGTCGCCTCGGTGATGAAGGTGTCGCAGGGGACGACCTCGAAGGGCGCGCAGCTCGGGTCCCGGTCCCGCTTGTAGTCTCCGGAAGCCACCCAGACCTCGTTGCCCCTCTGGACCCGGACCTGCGCGGACCCGAGGATGTGGCCCGCCGAGTGGAGGCTCACGGTCGTGTCCCCGAGCGCGAAGGCTTCTCCGTAGGCGAAGCCCTCGACGGCGATCTTCTTCCCGACCCGGGTCTTCAGGAGCTCGATCCCGTCTCGCACGCAGAGGTACTTCTTGTGGCCCCGGCGGGCGTGGTCGCTGTGAGCGTGCGTGATGACCGCGAGGTCCACCGCCCGGTGCGGGTCGATGTGGAAGCCGCCGGCCTCGCAGTAGAGGCCCTTGTCGGTCCAGCTGATGAGCGGTGAGGAGAAGAAAGACATCCTCGTAGTTTCACACGGCCCGGGACCCTCTGACAACTTCCGGAGCCGGGGAAAAACTCTACTTTTTCACTCTTGGTTGAGCCTTTTCTTCTGGCACTTCGGACAGAAGTGGCTGAGCCGTTTCAGGACGCCGGTCGGCTTCTTCACCACCTTCCCGCCGCAGGCGGGGCAGGCCTTCTTGCGCATGATGAGCCAGTTGCGCTTGAGCACGTTCGCCTTCTTCCACTCGTAGAACTGGAACGAGTACTTCCGGCAGTCCCGGACGAGCCGCTTCTGCTCTGGCCCCCGGAGGGCTCCGAGGACCGTCTCCGGATGGAGGCGCCGGCGGAAGAGGATCTCGTTCTTCATGATGTTCCCGAGGCCCGAGAAGATCTCCTGGTCCATGAGCACGTCGCAGACGAGCTTCTCCTGCTTGGGCTTCAGCAAGGTGAGCACCCGCTTCTCCTCCCAGGCGTCGGACATGAGGTCGGTCCGGAAGTCGTAGCTCTCCACCAGCTCGGCGGTGATCTCCTTGATCGCGCAGCTGTAGAAGTACACCCGGTCCGCTTTGAACCCGAGCTCGAGCTTCGGGATTCGGTTCTCCCGGGGCTGGTTGATCCGGTAGCTTCCGAACATGAGGAAGTGGATCCGGAGGATGCAGCCGGTGAACTCCAGGATGAGGTGCTTCCCCCAGCTCCTCGCCCCCTTGAAGGTCCTCCCGGTGAGGCCCTTCAGGCTATCCGGAGTGGTGGACTCGGTGACCTTTTTCCTAAAAAACCGCGAGAGCTCCTCTACGGAAATGACCAGTGACGGGCCTTCCATGCCTATCCCTCCTTAACAATATTCATGATATAGCTCAATTATTCTTATGGAAATTTTTAGTGTGCTTTTTTTCGTCTCCCGTGATAATTATTTATCGTCGTGTCGAGTGTCCCCGGGTAATTCTGCTCTAGGTCCTCTTTACGCTATCCAGCCTTAAGGAGGTATTATGGGTAAGAAAATTTATGTTGGTAACCTTCCGTTCTCTACAACTAACGAGTCGCTTTCAGAAATGTTCGCGAAGTTCGGTCAAGTTGACTCTTCAAAAATCGTAACAGACAGAGACACTGGCCGTTCAAAAGGCTTCGGCTTTGTTGAAATGGCATCTTCTGAAGAAGCTGATGCTGCGATCGAAAAGCTCAACGGTGCAGACATGGGCGGCCGTGCCCTCACTGTAAACGAAGCTCGTCCGATGGAGCCACGCACTGGCGGCTTCGGCGGCGGCGGCCGTGGCGGTGACCGCGGTGGAGACCGAGGCGGCTTTGGTAGCCGCGGCGGCGATCGCGGTGGAGACCGTGGTGGAAACCGTTGGTAATCCAACCTTAAATCAATTTAAGAACGGGGCCTTCTTCGGAAGGCCCTTTTTTTTGTTCCGCGCCAAAAAACATTTCTTAAAAAATAACAATTTTTAACAACAATTCAAAAACTTTTTTAGAATGTGCTATCCTTAAAACAAGGGTTAATGATAATTAACTCGCAAATTTCATTGTCACAGTAGAGTTCTTCGAGCGCTTG
>SXUH01000236.1 GCA_005791855.1 Bdellovibrionales bacterium | reverse complement strand
TGGTGAGGACGAAGGCGATGAAGTCGACCTTCCCCGTCTTCCAGGCCGTGATCAGGTGCTTCGGGTGCGCGAGCTTGTAGCCCGTGAAGATGAGCACCGCCGCCAGGGAGACGAGCGGGACGTGGTTCATGAGGCCCGCGCCGAAGAAGAGGACGAGGATGATGAGGACGCCGTGGAAGATCGCCGAGGTCTTCGACTTCGCTCCGGCGTTGAGGTTAACCGAACTCCGGACGATCACCGAGGTGATCGGCAGGCCCCCGAGGAGACCCGAGATGGCGTTCCCGGTTCCCTGGGCCAGGAGCTCCCGGTTCTTATCCGTCTTCCGCCCCTGCGGGTCCAGCCGCTCGATGGCGTTCACGCAGAGGAGCGACTCGATGGACGCGACCAGGGCGAGGACGATTGCCGTCTTGTAGAAGAGCGGGTTCGAGAGCGCGGACCAGTCCGGGAACTTGAGGAGGCTCGTTAGCTCGGCGAAGGACCCGATGGAAGGGATCTGGACGAAGTAGGCCGCGTCCACGTCGCTCCGGTACATGGTCATGTTGAGCACGAGGGTCGCGAGGATCCCCGCGAGCACCACGATCAGTGACCCGGGGACGAGCTTCATCCGGTGCGCGAACCAGGTGTCCCAGATGAAGAGGAGGACCAGGGACGCCAGACCCAGGCTCAGCACCAGCGCGTGGTAGGGGGTATCGGCTTTCTGGCCGAGGAGCACCGGGTACTGCTTCAGGATCAGGATAATCCCGATCGCCGCCATCATCCCTTCGATCACGCTGTGGGGGAGGTAGCGGGTGAGCTTCCCGGCCTTCGCAAGGCCCATGGCGATCTGGAGGAGCCCGGCCACGGCGACGGCGGCGACGAAGGCCTGGTAGGAGCCGAGGTCGGAGATCCCGACGAGGACGATCGCCACGAGACCGGCGGCGGGCCCGGAGACGCTCAGGTGCGAGTCACTCAAGATCCCGATGACCACGCCGCCGATCACCCCGGCCAGGAGGCCACTGAGGAGTGGCGCGCCCGAGGCGAGGGCGATCCCGAGGCAGAGGGGGATCGCGACGAGGAAGACGGAGAGGCCCGCGACGAAGTCGTATTTCAGAGTCTTCATGGGTCTCCCTTACCGGCTCGGTCGATCGAGGAAGATGAGCGCCTCGGTGAACCGGTTGCGGTCCGAGCTCTTCGACACCACCTTGCTGATCGCTTCGATCGTCTCAAAGGTGTTCCGCAGGCGTTCCTTCTCGACGCGCTCGATGTCCTTCTTAATGTACTTCACGCGGGATGCCTTCGGGGTCTCCCCGAGGAGTTCCTGGACGAGGACGGACCGGTATTTGTAGGTTTCCTCCGAGAGGGCCGTGGCCTTCTGCTTGTTGCCCGCGATGATCTTCTCGAGTTCCTTCTTCTGCTCGGCCGTCAGGTGGGTCGAGTTGTTGATCGCCTGGTCGATGAGTTCCCCGAGGGCCTTCGGGTCCTTCACCTGGCTCGCGGCCGCTTCCTTGCGGATCTCCGCTTTGTCATTCCTCGAGGCGCAGCTAACTGTGCCGAGGATGAGCATGGTCCATAAAAGAGACTTTCCCAGTTGTGATGTCATAGATACCTCCGATGATTTTAATCTTTTCTTGGTGCAGTAGTTCGCGTAAAACAGTCGATTCCTCTTCCAGTGCTCTCATCCCCGCCAGGACGTTCTTCTCCGTGACGACGTCGGGGCAGACCTCGTCGCTGATGCATTCGGCGATCCGGGCGGTGATGGTCGGGAGCTTCCCGAGCTGGACCTTCGCCAGGGTCCCCTTGATCGCTCCGCAGCCCGTGTGGCCCAGGACGACCACGGCCTTCGAGCCGACGGCGGCGCAGGCGTACTCGACGCTTCCGATCACCTCCGGGGTCACGACGTTTCCCGCGAGCCGGATGCTGAAGATGTCTCCCAGGCCCCGGTCGAAGACGAGCTCGGGGGAGGTCCGGGAATCCATGCAGCTGATGACGACGGCGAAGGGCTCCTGGCCCTCCTTGGTGGCTTCCACTTCTTCGTGGAAATTTCGGTTCATGCGGATGTTGGAGACGAACCGGAGGTTTCCTTCTCTCAGTAGGTCGAGGGCCTTGTCTGATGTTAGTTCAGTGCCCAGGGCTTGGGTGTTCATGCGTAGCTCCTAAGGTGCGTTGTTGCTGTCGAGGACGGGAAGAGGAGGCTACAGGCTAGGCGGAATGAAGATCGAGAAGACGTAGGTGGGGATGAAGACCTTGAGGCTGCCGAAGATCTCCTGAGGGATCGAGCGGAGGACGACGGTGATGGGGGGTGCGGAGATCGTGAAGTCCTTTTCTATCTCCTCCACCTCGACCGTCGGGGGCCCGTCGGAATCCTCGGTGTCCGCATCCAGGTTGAAGAGCTCGGACAATGAAACGCTCGCCTCCGGGGTAAAAGCCTTGAGCTTGTTAACCGACGGATGGATAGTCAGACTCAGGATGAGTAAGAAGATCGAGCCAATAAAAACGAATGATTTCATTGGCCCTGAATATATTAATAAATTTTAATTTCGTCAAGCTAATTTAGTAAAAACAACTACTTAATTAGTAGTTAATGCTATTAGAATCGATGGCGAATCCTTCCATGTTTGGAACGCTGATGGCCTTCGGATTCGCGGAGAGGAAGATGCTGTCGAGGAGACTCATTCTCAGAGCATCGTTCTTGAGGGTGAAGATGAATTCCCCGGTGCTCACTCCGCAGACTGCGAGCGACGCTCCGGTGGGCTTCTTGCTAGTGATGGAGAGGGCCTCGAGGGTCTTCAGGCTCGAGAAGTTATCCGCCATCGGGCCGTAGCAACTTAGGCTCGGGACCTTGACGAGGATCGCTCCGTTTCGCTCGCACTTCTGTGAGGCTTGGCTGAAGGCCACCGGAAAGGTGATGGTCGATCGCGGGGTCGAGTTCACGCCGATCTTCGGTTCGTCGCACTGGCACTCGGCGAACTTCCCGTCGACCTGGGTGGCGACGTTGCAGAGCTTCGGAGAGGTGGACTCGGCATCCGCGATGGCCTTGATCGTCTCCGGCGAAGTGACTCGCACATCTGCAACCCGAACTTCCGTGGCCTGGTTCGGGTCGAAGCACTGTTTCTTCTTCGGTTCGTAGGAAAAGGATTCCGGGCACTGCACGCACTTCATCATCGACTGGTCGAGGAGAGTCGCATCGGGACAGGAGCAGGTGTTCCCGGCGCAGGCCATGGCGGTGACCTTCGGATTCGTGTAGGTGAGTTTGAGCTTAACGACGACGTCGACGGCTCGGGCGTTGAGGGAGATGAGGGCCAGGACTAGGAGGAAGAGAGGATTCATTGGTCGCACCTTGATTAGGGATTTGTTTTGCAGGAAACGGAGATACCATTTTCTAGCGAGAGGAGAACGGACCCCTTCGCGGCCAAGCTCACCTTACCGTAGGCGAGTTCCTCTTTCACCTCTCCGGAGTACCGGTGGATCGAAACGTGGAGGTGCGTCCGGGCATCCGAGGCTTCGAGGTCTTCCAGGTTCGAGGGCCCGCGCTTAACGTAGAGGACGATCCCCTCGTCGACCTTCCCGAGATCGAGGGAGTGGACGATGCTCGAGAGGGAGGCGAGGAGGCTCATCGGCACGGGCTCGTTCACAACGATCCCCTGTCTCTTGAAGGCGATGGTGCACTCGGGGGTCGCGGCGGCGAGCAGGGAGAACGTCGAGCAGAAGAAGAGAAGCAGAAGCTTGCGCATGGGATGGTCCTTGGTGCTGTGATGATAGCAGACCCAGGAAAATCTCCAAGGTGACCGGGGAGATCTTACACTCAAGCATCGTTGGCTGACACGTGTTACAGGTTTCAGGGGGTTGGCGGGGTACCGAAGTCCTTGCTGGTGAGCGGTCCTTCTGGGAGAATGAAGCAGGTTTGAGAAGAGGAGCGCCGATGATTGATTTCCGCGTACTAGGCCTTGAAGATGCAGGTCAGTTCTTTAGTCACAGGTTAGAAGGCTTGAGGCACGTCCCCACGGCCTTCGGAGCCGCGTATGAAGATGAGAGTTCGGCGGGCCCTTCCCGGTGGGAGGCCGTCTTGAGGAAGCAGGATCCAAGCAATGTGATCTTCGGAGCCTTCGCCGGTGAACAGCTCGTAGGCTGCGTAGGGATCTTCCAGGTTGAGGGCAGGAAGTCGAAGCACATGCTGCAGATCTGGGGGATGTACGTGAAGAAGGCGTACCAAGGTCGGGGCATCGGGAAGGAACTCGTGTTTAAAGCGCTCCAGCAGGCGCGAATTATTCCAGGCGTTGAGCAAGTCGGGCTTTCCGTTGAAGCAGGGAATGCTTCCGCAAGGGGGCTCTACGAAGCCTGTGGGTTTAAGGTCTGGGGACGGGAACCGAGGGCCCTCCTGGTGGAAGGTAAGTTCTATGATGAAGACCACATGGTGAAGATCCTATAGAGGATTGAGCCGAGTTCTGGACGTCCGAAGCTCAGATCAATTTTTTTCTTAGGAAGTGCCGGGAGTACCCAGGAGGAAAATTCTCTAGTTTCGCAAACTCCTGGTAGCCGCACTTCACATAGAACTCTCGTGCTTGAAAGCTGAAAGTGTCTAACCAGGCGTGCTTGCAGTTTCTTTTCCTCGCGAGATCCTCGGCTCGGTTCACCAAGGCCGTGCCGAGCCCACTTCCCCTGGAAGCCTCACATACCCAAAGGTGGCTAACGAATAACCAGTCCCAGTGGGTATAACCTTTCACGCCTCCGATGAGCTCCCCTGAGCAATCCTTCGCTACGAGAAGGTAGCTTTCCCAGTTTTCCCTAGGTGCAACGAGGTCATTGAACGTGACCAGATTCTTGATTAGTTCTTTTGCCTCCGGACTGTTTTCTTCTTCGACTAGTGCGATTGTTGCGTCCCTCATGTCACCATTCCCATGTTCCCGCTTCCTAAAGTCATTTTTATAGATTCAAACCTACTCCTGTTTCAAGAATAATTGTATAAAAATGGACTAAGCTAATCTAAAAATAGTGTCGATAACAGTTCAGATCATTAAACCGTTAGCCCGATCCCAGCTAGCAAATCTCAAAAGGACTGTAATGAAAAGTAGATTCAAAATCGTAGCACTCAGCATGACCACTTTGCTACTCCCGCACGTGAGCTACTCCCAGGAATGTTCCACCAATCAAAGATACGAGGTCGTAAACGCCATCGGACACGTGAGAGCGACACTCCAGCAAAATGCTGGAGTAAATGAGTGCAATACGTACCTGAG
>SXUH01000235.1 GCA_005791855.1 Bdellovibrionales bacterium | reverse complement strand
GCTCTCCAGGATCAGGGCCCGGACCTCTGCCCGGGAGGATCGGTGCAGCGGACTCTCCTCGAGGGCGCGCACCAGGATCGCCACCACCTTCGGGTCGAGCAGAGACGAGGCCCCGAGCTCGGTGTAGCCGACCTTTCGTAGTTCCGTGTGTGCGTCGAAGGGTTGGGACCCTTCCTGGCCGAAACCAGGAAGGGTGAGGAAGAGAGCGAAGAGGAAGCCGAGGATCACGCCTTCTTGATGACGTACTTCTCGAGGAAGGCGGTCATCGGAACCGCGATGAAGATCGTCGAGTACACGCCGAGGATCACCCCGATGGTCATGGCGAAGAAGAAGTCGTGGATCACCGACCCGCCCCAGAAGAGCATCACCAGGGAGACGCCGAGGACGGTGAGCGAGGTGATGATGGTCCGGGACATGGTTTCGTTGAGCGCGCGGTTAATGGTCTCGAAGGTCGAGAGGTTCGGATGGGCCTCCTCGATCTCCCGGACCCGGTCGTAGATCACCACGGTGTCGTTCACCGAGTACCCGATGATGGCGAGGAGGGCCGCGACGATCTGGAGCGAGAACTCCTTCTGGGTCAGGATGAACGCGCCCAGGATGATCACCACGTCGTGGACCAGGGCCGCGATGGCCCCCGGAGCGAACTTGTAGTCGAAGCGCAGGGCCAGGTAGATCATGATCGCGAGGATCGCCCAGAAGAGGGCTTTGAAGGCGGAGATCCGCAGCTCGGCCCCGGCCTTCGGACCGACGATGTCGGTCTTGAGGATTTCGAACTTGTCCGCCCCGAACCGCTCCGAGAGGACGTTCCCGACGTTGTTGGAGATGGCGTTGAGGTCCCCGCCCTTGTCGGTCTCGAGCTTCAGCAGGAATTCGTTCTGGGACTCGTCTCCGATGGACTGGAGCTGGGAGAGGGCCACGTTCTTGGTCGTCATGAGGTCCCGGAGGTCCCCCAGGGCGACGCGGTCCTTGAACTTCACCTGGATCTCCACGCCGCCGCGGAAGTCCACGCCGTAGTTGAGGCCCCGGGTGAAGAACATCACCAGGGTTCCGAGGATCAGGACCAGGGAGAAGATCCCCGCCACGTTGAACATGCCGACGTAGTTGATGTTTTGATACTTGTGAGGGCTCTTGGTATTCATTTTTTAAATCCTTTAAATTAAATACTGATTGTCTTTCTGTGGCCCTGGCCAACGTACATCTCGAACAGTACCTTGTTCACGAAGTACGCGGTGTAGACGGTGGTCGCGATCCCGATGAGGAGGGTCACGGCGAAGCCGCGCACGGGGCCCGTTCCGAAGTTCAGGAGGCAGAGCCCGGCCAGCGCCGTCGTGAGGTTCGCATCGAGGATGGTCCAGAAGGCCTTGTCGAACCCGGTCCGCACCGCTTCGTACGGCGTCACCCCGGTCCGGAGTTCCTCACGGATCCTCTCGTAGATGATGATGTTCCCGTCGACGGCCATCCCGACCGTGAGGGCGATCCCGGCGATCCCTGGCAGGGAGAGCGTGGCCTCGAGGCCGATGAGACACGCCAGCGTGAAGAGCACGTTGATCACGATGGTCACCGCGGCGATGATGCCGGAGAACTTGTAGTAGATGATCACGAAGGCGAAGACCAGGAGGGATCCCACGATGCTTGCCATCTGGGCCTTGTCGATGGCGTCCGCGCCGAGGGAGGGTCCGACGATCCGCTGCTCTTCGAAGATCAGTTCGACCGGAAGGGCACCGGCGCGCAGGACGAGGGCGAGGTCCCGGGCCTCGGTCATGACGGTGTTGTAGTCTCCGGCGCCGAGGGTGATCTGGGCGGAGCCGCCGGCGATGCGGCCCTGGATGACCGGGGCCGAGTAGACGTTCCCGTCGAGGACGATGGCAAGACGCTTCCCGATGTTGGCTCCGGTGATCTGCTCGAAGACCTTGGCGCCCGTTGGCTTGAACTCAAGGCCCACGTACGGACGGTTCTGTTCCTGGTCGATCCGGACGATGGCTTCCTGGAGCTCTTCGCCGGTGAGGCTCGCGGCCGAGTCGACGAGGTAGGGCTCGAGGTTGGTGAGCTCGTTGGTCAGCTTGTTCGTGGTCTTCGTGAAGGCGATCTCGAAGCCTTTCGGAAGATCGGCCTTGAGGAACTCGTTGAGCTTAGCATTGTAGGCCGAGAACTGGTCCCCCTTGTTGAACTCGATCCCGCCCTTCTTCGCCTTCTCGAGCCATTCGTTCAGCACGGCCGGGGAGACGTCGTCGTTGACGAACTTGAACTCGAGCTTGGCGGTCTTCCCGATGAGGCCCTTGGCGCGGGAGATGTCCTTCACGCCGGGGAGCTGGACCACGATCCGGTCCGCGCCCTGGGAGACGATCTCCGGCTCGGTCACGCCGAACTCGTCGATCCGGTTCCGGATGACTTCGATGGACTTCGAGAGCGCGGTTTCTTCGATCTCGCGGATGAAGTCCCGGCCCAGGCCGTAGGTCAGGACCTTGCCTTCCTCACCGGTGAGCCGGAGGGGATAGTTGTAGAATTCTCGGAGCTTCGCCCGGGCGGCGTCGACGTCGGTTTCCTTGGTGATGACGATGGAGTGCTTCGGGTCTTTCACGTCGGAGGTGTTGAGGTCACCGATGGTGGATTCGATGCCGATGTCCTTGAGCGTACTCTGGGCCTTCCGCGCGTAGCCCACCATCTCGTCCCGGTAGACCTTGTTGAAGTCGATTCCCAGGACCATGTAGAGGCCGCCCTGGAGGTCGAGTCCCAGGTTGATCTTACGTTTCACTGGAAAGGCACTCTTTTCTGATAGGTTTAGGATTGTCGGTGCGACGGCGATGCACGCGCCGATCACCAACACAATTAAGAAACTAAACCGGTATAACCACCCCTTGGCCATGTACACTCCGTGTCTGTGAAGGAATTAATGAAATCTTTTGAATAATTTTAAACAATTTCCGAACTTTGAGCAATGTATATAAGGGGCCAAGCCCCTTACGATTTAAGTATTAGGTGTATCTTTTTTAGCAGGTTCGGTGGATACGACTTCCACAGGAGGATGCGCCGCTCTATCGGTTTCCGTAGGAGTTTCGACAACGGTCGGAGGCTTCGGCGTTTCGTGGGTCGTTTCTTGCAACTGGTCCGTGAGGCCCTTGGCGGCTTTCTGGAACTCCCGGATGCCGTGGCCCAGGCCTTTGGCGAGCTCCGGGAGCTTCTTTGGTCCGATGAAGATCAGAGCGATGAGGAAGATCAGAATGAGTTCACCGAAGCCGAGTCCGAACATGTTTCTACTTTTTCGTTGGAGCAAACAACTGCGCCGTCGATCCGCCGATGTGAGATTTTAAAACCTTCAGCCGGGCGCCGCCGTCCAGCTCGAGGGTGACGACCTTTTCGGCGATGCCGGTGACTTTGCCTAGGATACCAGATTTTGTGTAAACTTCATCACCGTGTGAAAGTTTATTGATAAATTCCTGCTCGTCCTGCATCCGCTTCTTCTGTGGCCGGATCATCAGAAAATACATTACGAAAAAGATTAGGATGAACGGGATGAAAGAAACAAACGGAGACTGGGCCTGGCCCTGGGCCGCTTGCGCGTTAGCTGTGGAGATGATGAAATCAAACATAGTAATCCTTTTTTATTCCCATCTGTTGGAAGTGTAATTGTTATAAAATGTCCGGTAATAATCGTCAAACACTCCTCTAAAAATTGCGTCCCGAGCTCCGCGGACCATCTCGAGGTAGAAGTGGATGTTGTGGTAGCTGATCAGCTGCCCGGCCAGGTACTCCCCCACATTAAATAGATGGCGGATGTAGCTGCGAGAATAACGCTGGCATACCTGACAATTGCATTCGGTGTCCGGGGGGAGCTGGTCATCGAGGAATCGAGCTTTCTTGATATTAAGTGGCCCGTGGGTAGTCAGGAACTGGCCATTTCGAGCATTGCGGGTAGGAAGCACGCAGTCAAACATATCCAGTCCGGATTTGATTCCATTTAAAACATCCAGCGGCTTTCCCACCCCCATTAGATAACGCGGCTTATCCTGAGGCATGGTTGGGACGAAGGACTGGCAGAAATTGACCATCTCTTCGTTCTTCTCGCCCACTGAAAGCCCGCCCAAGGCGTACCCATCGAAGCCCAGATCCTTCAGGCCTTCCATGCTCTCGGTTCGAAGGTCTTGGTGCAGACCCCCTTGGATGATCCCGAAGAGGCGCTGGTGCGGCTTGAGTTCGATGGACTTGCAGCGCCCGGCCCACCGATGCGTGAGCTGCATGCTGGTCCGGAGCGTTTCCTTATCGGCGGGAAGCTTGGGGCATTCGT
>SXUH01000234.1 GCA_005791855.1 Bdellovibrionales bacterium | reverse complement strand
TTCTCGAAGATCGTCGGAGCGGTGGAGACCTCCGTCTCGATCAGCGGGGCGACCGCGGCGGCCTGGGTGGTCTGGATCTCCTGGACCAGCTCTTCCTTCTCTTCCTTGGTCCCGCCGTAGAGGTGCTTGTACTTCTCGCAGTCCTTGGACTTCAGCTCCTCCATGATGCACTCGAGCTTGCGCTGGTTCTTCTCGTACTCTTTGTTGAACTGCTTGATCGCTTTGGTGGATTCGATCTTCTGGTCGATGTACTCGTCCTGGCTCTCGAGGAGCTTGTCGGTCTGCTGGGTGAGCTTGCCGAGGTCCCGGGCCTTCTCCTTGTTGAGCTGGGTGCCGGTCTTCTGCTTATGCAGTTCGTTCCGGATCTGTTCGAGCTCACCATCCGTGACAGGCTTATCAGCGAGGTATCCGTCCACGTTTATTGGATCAGAATTGAGCACCTGCTCTTCGTTCTGTGCATAGGCAGTGGCAAAACTCAGAGTCAATGCCAGTACCAATAGGTTGGTAGACTTCATACAGTTCCTCCTCAAAAGGAATTAAGACAATTTGGACATAAGGATAGGGCAATTGCGCATCGCGATAAAGGCAAAGCACCCCAGCCTGTATTTTTTACTTGGATATATGGATAAATCTTATGCCTTGAGAATCATAAACCGTTATCTAAGTGCATGAATTCACATTTGAATAGAATTCTTTGCCTCCCATAAGGCCTTAATTACTCATCTTAAACTTTTTGCAAGTGCAGCTATAATGAAGACTTAAGTGGAAAAAAGGCATTCATGAATCTACCCCCAGGGCCAAGGTCGACCCTCGAGTTGATGAGAACATTAGTCCAGCGGACGAAGGATCCGATCCGATTCTACAAGAACATCTTCCAGAAGTACGGGGGCATCGTCTTCTTCCAGCTCGGCCCGTACAAGTTCGCCATGCTCAACGACGCCGACGCCATCCACGAGGTCCTTCACAAGAACGCGGGCCTCTACACCAAGTCCACGGGCTACGAGCGCTTCAAGCTCATCCTCGGCAACGGCCTGCTCATCAGCGAGGGCGAGGTGTGGAAGAAGCAGCGGCGGCTCATGTCCTGGGCCTTCGCCTCGAAGCACATCGAGCGCGTCTTCCCGGTGATGGTGAGCGAGACCCGAGACATGCTGAAGAGCTGGGAGGGGAAAACCGAGGTGGACCTCGCCCTCGAGATGAACTCCGTGACCCTCCAGGTGATCAGCCAGAGCCTCTTCGGGAAACGGCACCAGGGCGGGGACTCGCTCCTGGTGCGCCGGTCTCTGCAGAACATCCTTGAGTACCTCCAGACCACGCGGCACCTGTGGATCCAGCTCCTGATCGCGCCGCTGCCCATCCGGGACAAGCGGCGGGCGGCGCTCAAGATCGAAGCCTCCCTCCCCCTCCGGGACACGCGAACCTTCTTCTCTTCCATCGAGAAGCTCGACCAGCTGGTGGAGGAGATGATCACGGAGGGCCGCGCGCAGAAGGGCTCGGAGAACTTCCTCGACACCATGATCAGCGCCACCGACAGCGAGGACCACACGCAGATGGACAACCAGCAGCTCCGGGACGAGGTGATCAGCGTCCTGGTCGCGGGCCACGAGACCACCGCTAACGCCCTGACCTGGACCTGGCACCTCCTCCTCGCCCACCCGGAGGTCCTCGGGAAGGTCACGGAGGAAGTCGGCTGGGTCGTCTCCGGAGAGGCGCCGAAGTTCGACGAGCTCTCCGCGCTCACCTACACCAAGGCGGTGCTGGAAGAATCCATGCGCCTCTACCCGCCCTTCTGGAGGATCTCCCGGAAGAACGCCGAGGACGCCACCGTCGGCGGCTACCGCATCCCCGCGAACACCACCGTCATCGCCGCCATCTTCTCCATCCAGAGGAACCCGACGTACTGGGAGAGGCCCGAGGAGTTCCTCCCGGAGCGCTTCCTCGAGAAGGGCCGGAGCGAGAACCGCTTCGCCTACATCCCCTTCGGCGCGGGCCCCCGGGCCTGCGTGGGCTCGCAGTTTGCGATGGTCGAAGCCCTCACCATCCTCTCGATCTGCATCAAGGCCTACCGGTTCGAGCGAACCTCGCCCACCTTCCCCGAGCTCTTCACCTCCCTCACCCTCCAGCCCAAGGGGGGCTGCAAGGTCACTCTGAAAAAGAGGGGCGCATGAACTCCATCGACCTCTTCCACCAGAACGCCCTGGCCCATCCCTCGAAGATGGCCATCGCTTCCCTCGAGCACGGGGAGCTCTCCTTCCGGGACATCCAAACCCTGAGCGCCAAGACCCAGTCCCTGATGGATCGGCTGCGGATCAAAACCGGAGACTCGGTCCTCGTGGCCCTCACTCCGTCGCCCCTGCTCTTCGGCGTCATCAGCGGGCTCATGGGTCTCGGGATCCGGATCATCTTCATCGAACCGTGGATGGGCCTGGAGCGGATCCAGCACGTGGTGGAGTCGGAGAAGCCGAAGGCCTTCCTCACCTCCACCCTCGGGAAGTTCTGGGGGATCCGGTCGGCGGCGATCCGGAAGATCTCCCACTGGGTTTCTCCGGCGGAGATCCTGAACGTCGCGACCCCTCGCCCGTTCTCCATGGAAGACCTCCCGCCGGAGCACCATGCCTTCGTCGTGTTCTCCTCGGGAACCACGGGCACGCCAAAGGGCGTGGTCCGGACCCACCGGTACATGAAGAACATCTTCGAAACCTTCTGCGCGGTGGAACCGGAGACCCTTCCGAACCCCGACCTCATCATCTTCCCGAACGTCGCCCTCTTCCACCTGGCCACCGGCCGCGGCTCGGTGATCGTCCCCGGCAAGTGGAGCCGGAGGTCCCTGGGCCAGACCCTCGGGCTGTGCGAGCGCTACAGGCCGCAGACCCTCTCCACCGGGCCCGCGTTCATCAAGGCCCTCCTCGACCTCGGCTTCCTCGGGGAGCTCACGTCGCTCGAGCGGATCGTGGTGGGAGGTGCGCTCACCGACTGCTGGCTCATGGAAGCGCTCTTCGAGAAGCTCCCGGGGAGGAAGTTCATCCACATCTACGGCGGCAGCGAAGCCGAGCCCGTCTCCGTGGTCAACGCCGAACTCGCCGTGAGGAAGAGCCGGGAGGAAGGGTACTTCCAGAC
>SXUH01000233.1 GCA_005791855.1 Bdellovibrionales bacterium | reverse complement strand
TACTTCTCCGTCTCGGCGATCTTGAACTGCCGGCGGGCCATCTTCGAGAGGTACTCGGCCAGGGTCCCCTGGATCTTCTCCTTGTCGAAGAGGATCGGGAGGTCCGGGAGCTCCTCCGGGACGTAGGGGGACATGCAGAGGAAGTACCCCGGTCGCACCGGCACGTCGAACTCGGAGAACTTCCGGTCGTTCATGGCGATGGACATCTGCTTAGCGCGGTCGGGCCGGTAGTTGAAGAAGAACACGCTGTCACCCTCGCGGATGGCCCCGTCTTCGGTGAAGAGGGTCGGGGTGATGAACTCGTCGTAGATGCCCTTCTTGTACTCGGCGAGGAGGTAGTCCACCGGCTTGAGGCCGGTCTTCTCGCCCTGGCCGATCATGGTCTTGTACCCGTGCTGGATCTTCTCCCACCGGCGGTCCCGGTCCATCCCGATGGAGCGGCCCTGCATGCTGGCGAAGACGAAGCCCGGGCACTCGAGGATCTCCTTGGCGTAGACCACACCCTTGTCCTTGGAGGTGTCCCGGCCATCCATGTACGCGTGGAGGTAGATCCGCAGGTCCGGGTACTCGTTGAGGATCTTGAGGATCTCCTTGAGGTGGTTAATGTGCGCGTGGACCCCGCCGTCGGAGAGGAGGCCCATGAGGTGGATCCGCTTGGTGCCGGATCTCGCGAAGGCGATCAGCTCCTTGAGCCGGGGGAGGTCCCGCAGGGTGTTCTTCTGGATGGATTCGTTGATCCGCACCAGGTCCTGGCGCACGGGCCTTCCGGCGCCGAGGTTCAGGTGACCCACCTCCGAGTTCCCCGCCACACCCTTGGGCAGGCCCACGGCCTCTCCGCCGGGTTGGATGGTGGTGAACGGGTAGTGGGCGAAGATGCTGTCGATGTTCGGCTTCCTCGCCGCGCGGACCGCGTTCTTGTGATCGTTCTGGTTATGACCGAAGCCATCTAAGATGACTAAGAGGAGTCTTGGGCTTAGACCTTGGATTGATTGCATACGAATTCCCTAGTTGTGATACGGATGACCCGAGCGGATGGTCTGTGCCCGGTATAATTGTTCCACCAGGAGAATTCTAGCCAATTTATGGGGGAAGGTCAGCTCTGAAAGGGAGATCCGCTCGTTGCAATTTGCCAGGACTTCCTCTGAGAAGCCTTCGGCGCCGGCGATGATGAAGAATATTTTTGCGGGGCGCTCCAGTAGTTGAGCCGTCCATTCAGAAAAGGCGACTGATGTGCTGCGTTTTCCCCACTCGGTTAGAGCGACCAAGTGGCAAGCGCCTCCGAGGGAGAGGTCCCTGATCTTCTTTAGGATGGCTTCGCCTTCCGCCTGCTTGTTTTCGGCGGAAGCCTTCACCTCATGGATGGCGAGCTCCGGGCCCGTGATCCGCTTGAGGTAGTCGTTCTCCACCGCTTCCAGGTGCGGGTCCTTGAGCTTACCCACGACGATGAGATGGAAGCGGCCGCTTGAGCGGGACCTGGACACGGGCGCTTAGAAGAACCCTTTCAGGTCCGGCTTCTCGGTCACGGTGCTCGGTTTTCCGAAGTAGTACTCCTCGGGGATCTTCACCTGCGGGTTCTTGGCGTAGATCAGGTCCAGGTCGTAGACGTCGCGGGCCGGGCCGTTGAAGACGTGGACGATGATGTCGCCGGTGTCGAGGAGGATCCAGTCCGCGGACTCGTAGCCTTCGTAGGACACGATGGACGCGCCCTGGAGCTTGAGGTTGCCGGAGATCTCATCCACCATGGCCCGGGCCTGGGTGGCGTTCTGCGCGGTCGCGAGGACCGTGTAGTCGCAGAGGGAGGTGGACTTTCGCATGTCGAAGATCTTCAGGTTCTCGCCCTTGAAGTTCGTGAGGATCCAGGCCGTCGCCAGCGCGTGGTTCAGAGGGAACTCGAACCCCTTGTTGGTGATCACCTTGTTCACTTCAGTCTGGATGTACTCATTTACTGCCATGGGACGCCTCTTTTTTCGTTTCCTCTTCAAGCACTTCTTTGGTTCTTAGCATGAGTTGCTTTAAGAGATCAATGTTTCGCCCGGAGATACCTGAGATCGGCAGCACCCGGCGGTCTAATTGTTCTTCCATAGTTGATCTGAATTTTTCGATTTCGTCTTCCGTCATCGCATCGATCTTGGTTAGACACACGATTTCCTTCTTGTTCAGGAGGTCGGGGTTGAACTTCTCGAGTTCGCCGCGGACAATGGAGTAGGCCTCGATGGCTTCGTATTCCTCAAGAAACATTGAGCAGTCGATGAGGTGGACCAGCGCCGAGGTCCGCTCGATGTGCTTCAGGAACTTGATCCCGAGGCCCTTGCCCTCGGCGGCCCCTTCGATCAGCCCCGGGATGTCGGTGACGACGATGGACTTCTCCCCGAGCTGGACGACTCCGAGGTTGGGCTCGAGGGTCGTGAACGGGTAGTCCGCGATCTTCGGGTGGGCCGCGCTGATGGCGCTGATCAGGGTCGACTTCCCGGCGTTCGGCAGGCCGATGAGGGCGATGTCCGCCAGGAGCTTGAGCTCGAGCTTGATCGGGTAGTGGGTCCCTTCCTCACCGTTCTGGGCGAAGTTCGGAGTCTGGTGGGTGGAGGACTTGAAGTGGGCGTTGCCCTTGCCGCCGCGGCCCCCTTCGGAGACCAGGTACCTCTGGCCATGCTCGGTGATGTCGCCCATGAGGTTGCCGGTGTCGCGGTTGTAGATCAGGGTCCCGACGGGGACCTTCAGGAGGAGGTCGTCGCCGTCCGCGCCCTGCATGTTCGAGCCGCCGCCGTTGCCGCCGTCCTCGGCCTTGAAGGTCTTCAGGCCCCGGAAGTGCATGAGCGTGTTGAGGCCCTCGTCGCCCACGAAGTAGACGTCGCCGCCCTTGCCGCCGTCACCGCCGTCCGGTCCGCCCAAGGGCACGTACTTCTCGCGACGGTAGCCGACGTAGCCCTTGCCACCGTTTCCCGAGATCACTTCGATATCAACTTCGTCTATAAACTTCATACTACCTGGTAATAAAAAGGGGAGCCGTCAAGCTCCCCTCATGTATCCTAAAGATCTCTGATTATCAATTAAGCTGGAGTCACCGATACGATCTTAGTCGTCTTGTTGTAGAAGCCGAACTGGACCTTCCCCGGGCACATAGCGTAGATCGTGAAGTCCCGACCCATTCTTACGTTTGTCCCAGGGTGGAACTTGGTTCCCTTCTGCCGTACGATGATCATTCCTGTTTCTACGGCTTCGCCACCAAACTTCTTCACACCACGCATCTTCGGGTTTGAATCTCGTCCGTTTGAGGTACTACCACCGGATTTCTTATGTGCCATAAACTATCTCCTAACTTTTTAAAATTCTGTTAATTACTTCTTAGCTTTTGCTTTCGCGGCTGGCTTAGCTGCGCCTTCGGACTTCGTAGCCTTTGGCTTCGCTGCTGCCTTTGCTTTCGGCTTAGCTTCGGTCGTCGGCTTGGCTTCTGCCTTCGGCTTGGCGGCTCTTGGAGCGGCGGCCTTGGCTTCGGCCTTCGCAGTCCCACCCTTGCCGTCGCTGATCTCAGTGATCAGAAGGCCAGTGAAGCACTGACGGTGACCGTTCTTTCGACGGTAGGCACCTGGCTTACGCTTGAGAACGAGGATCTTCCGAGTCCGGCCCTGTTTCACAACCTTCGCCGTGACCTTCGCGCCGCTGACAACTGGAGCTCCAACTGTGATGCTTGTTCCGCCGACGAGAAGAACCTGGTCGAAGGTGAGGGTCGCACCGACTTCAGCTTCGATTCTTTCAACGTCAATCATGTCGCCAGCAGACAGTTTGTACTGGTGACCTTTGATTTCCACTACCGTGTACATAGAAACTCCTTAAAAGGGTAACCACCTGCCGGGGAGGAAATCGATTGGATTTCTCTGCTTTAAGCCCTAGGTGAGTTTAATTTGAAAGACCTTTTTAAAGGCAAAACTGCTTTAAGTCAAGAATTCGGTCGAGATAATTGCATTGCATTAACCTGATCGTTTTGTAACTATATCCATGACTGTGATATGGTCGATAAAAAAACGGAAATACTCTGATGAGCGAGGACCTCAAACTAAACAAGGCTTTTTGCGTGATTCCCTGGCTTCACCTCCATGTGATGCCGGATAGTACTGTAATTCCGTGCTGTGTTTCGCCCTACCACGACCTCTACGGGGACGTCTCAAAGCAGAAAGTGGCTGAAATCTGGAACAGTGACCGCTTCAAGGAGCTCCGGACCCAGATGATCAAAGGGGAGCTGCCCCCGGGCTGCAAGCACTGCCATGACCTGGAGACCGCGGGGTTCCGGAGCATGCGGCAGGGGATGAACTACAAGTTCGAGAAGGACATTCCGACCTTCATCGCCAATACGGACCCCCAGGGGCACTACCAGGAAATCAAGCTCAAGTACATCGACATCCGGTTCAGTAACCTCTGCAACTTCAAGTGCCGGGGCTGTAGCCCGGCCCTGAGCAGCTCCTGGTACGACGACCACGCCAAGGCCTTCGGGTACACGCCCACCAGGCCCAAGGTGCTGAACGTCGCTTCCGACTCGCCGGACTTCTGGAGGCACTTCCAGGAACTTGCGCTGGACGCGGAGTTCATCTACTTCGGGGGCGGGGAGCCGCTCATCACCAAGGAGCACTTCGACCTGCTGCGCCTCCTGATCGCCAAGGGCCGCACGGACGTGGACCTCACCTACAACACCAACCTCTCGACCCTGACCTACGGGAACAACAACCTCATCGACCTGTGGGACAAGTTCCGCTCGGTCACCCTCGGGATCAGCATCGACGACCTCGGGAACCGCGCGGAGTACTTCCGGAGCGGCACCAAGTGGCAGACTCTCGTCACGAACCTCGAGACGTTGAGAGACCGGTACCCCCGCATCCAGCGCTACGTGAACTGCACCGTGAACCTCACCAACGTCTACTACCTGCCGGAGCTCTTCACCTACCTGACCTCGCAGCGGTTCATCGGCCCGGAGCAGTTCAACATCAACCTCCTCCTCGACCCGGACGAGTACCGCATCGACGTCCTGCCGGTGAAGGCGAAGTTCTTC
>SXUH01000232.1 GCA_005791855.1 Bdellovibrionales bacterium | reverse complement strand
CGTGGTCTTCCCCGCTCCGTTGGCCCCGAGGAAGCCGACCATCGAGCCCTCGGGGACGGAGAACTCGACCTTGTCGAGGGCGACGAAAGGTTGAGTCAGGAGCTCCGATTTGAATATTTTGGTTACATTTTTAAAATGAATCATGATTATTAACTGTATGTATTTCAATAAAGTTAGCAAACATGTTTTTTCACCGGAAGCCAAACTCGGCGTCGCCGCCGTCGTGCTCTTCTTCCTCGCCTGCGTGGTCAACCAGAAGAACGAGAAGCCGGTCCTGAACCTCAGTAAGCAAGACACGGCGATCAACATCAACAAGGACCTCCTGGTCTTCCTGAGCGCGGGGAACAAGCGCCTCCTCACGGACCTCATCTGGGTGCAGACGCTCATCGAATCCGACGTGGACCACTACAAGAAGCGGGACCTCAACAGCTGGCTCTTCCTCCGCTTCAACACCGTCGCGAGCCTCGATCCGTACTTCTACCAGAACTACCTCTACGGAGGCCTCTTCCTGGCCATCATCAAGGACGACCTAGAGGGAGCTGACGTCATCTACGACAAGGGACTAGCCCACTTCCCCGAGGACTATCGACTTAACTACAACGCCGGCTTCCTGAACTATTACGAGATGGGGAACACGAAGAAGGGCCTCGCCTACCTGGAGAAGGTCCAAGACCACCCGCGGGCCCCGGTCTTCCTCCGCTCGATCATCAACAAGCTTCGCCTCGACACGGGGGCGAGCCTGGAGGAGGTGTACCAGCTCGTGCGGTACCACCACGCCACCACGGACGAGGAGAAGCTCAAGGCCAAGCTCGGCCGGGACCTCTACTCGATCAAGGCGGAGATCGATCTCACCTGCCTCAACAACCGGCGGAGCGGCTGTGACCACAGAGACTGGGACGGGGACCCCTACGTCAGACGGGGGGACCGGTACCACACGGCGAAGCCGTTCCTTCCCTACCGGATAAATAAAAGAGGGGAGACCACGTCTCCCCTCGAGAATCAGAAGATTGATACTTTCTAGAAACTAGAAGCCGTTTCTCACGACAGTGATCGTCTTGAGCTGGTTGATCGTCAGCTGCGAGTTCGTACCGGCAGCTCCGTTGGTACCTTCCACGGAGATGACCCCGCCGGCGCCGGCAAGGAATGTCATGTTCGCCGCATCCGCCTGGGTTCCGGTCGTCGTGGCGGCCGGGAGATAACCGATGACGCTTGCGATCGAAGCACCGATCCCTTTCCCGGCAGCGAACCAGGTCGCGTTGTTCGCAGAAGGGGCGCCAACTCCGCCGGGAGTGGAGGCGTTGGTGTCAGGGCAGTCAGCGGCCAGGAGACCGGAGCTCACCGCGGAGGCGTAGGCAGCGGCGGCGATCGCCGTTGGAGTTACGAAGCCAGTCGCGTAGTACCGAGCAGCAGACTCAAGGGCCGGATCGTAACCCATGTACGGTAAGCACTGAGCGTACATGTTGAAGTCAGAGAAGAAAGCGGTTTCAGCGGTGTAGATCGAAGAGAGCTGGAGCTTGGCTTCAGACATCTTCGACTTCGCCTGGTACTTTCTGAAGTTAGGAATCGCAACCGCAGACAGGAGACCGATGATGGCCACGACGACCATCAGCTCGACGAGGGTGAACCCGTCTTGACGCTTAAGCGTCTGGTAGAACTTCTTCATAAAACTCCCTTGTTCTGGATCATTAAGAGATCCAAAAATTGTTAATGAGTACTTTCAGTTTGAAGGATATTAAGAATCCAACGTTCCTCTGGTACCTGTGCTCTATTTTAAACTACTCCCAAAACTTTCTAGCCATATTTTAATTCCGAGCTTCGACCCCAAGCAAATCGGCAAGTTATGCCTAAGACACTTACTCAAGCTTTCTCAAGGGAAGGGGCAGAAACCGCATTTTTGCCTACTTTTCTGGTCACTCCACTCCTCCGGCCGACATAAAGATTGGCAGGTACATGGCGATCAAGACGAACCCGATGATCCCCCCGAGGACGACGAGGATCAGCGGTTCGATCATCTTCGTGAGGTTCCCGACCAGCTCCTCGACCTCTTCCTGGAAGACGTCGGCCACCTTCACCAGCATGGTGTCGAGGTTACCGGTCGACTCTCCGACCTTAATCATCTGCGTGACCAGCGGCGGGAAGTAGGTGATCCGCGAGAGCGGTTCGGTGATCGACTTCCCTTCCATCACGGCCTTCCTGACCTTCATCAGGTCCTTGGCGATCTGGGTGTTATCCAGGGTGTCGATGCAGATCTCGAGGGAGTCGATGATCGGGACCCCCGCGGTGAGCATGGTCGCGAGGGTTCTGGTGAAGGACCCGAGGTTCCCCTTGATGATGAGCATCCCGAAGAGCGGCGCCTTCATCGTGAACTTATCCCAGTTCTTCTTCCCCTGCTTGGTCTTGATGTAGTTCGAGAAGAAGATGCTCACGGAGACGAGGCCCGCGATGAGGAGGAGGGTGTAGTTCTGGAAGAACGCCGAGACGTCCATCACCACCTGGGTCACCCACGGGACCTGCTGGTTCGTCTCCTTGAGGATCGAGACGAACTGGGGAACGACGAAGATCATGAGGCCGAAGACGACGACGATCCCGACGATGATGATGATCACCGGGTACGTGAGCGCGGACTTCACCTGCTTCTTGAGCTTCTCGGCCTTCTCGAGGAACTCGGCGAGCTTCACGAGGATCGAGTCGAGGATACCGGCGGCCTCGCCGGCCTTGACCAACGAGCAGTAGAGCTTGTCGAACCCGGGCTGCTGGCTCATGGCCTCGAACAAGCTCTTCCCTTCCTCGACCTGGATGGAGATGGTCTTGATGATCTTCTTCAGGTGCAGGTTCTGCTCCTGCTTGTGGAGGATTTCCATGCACTCGAGGATCGGCACCCCGGCGTTGATCAGGATCGAGAGCTGGCGGGTGAAGCGCATGAGCTCGGCGCGGCCGAAGGCCTTGACGATCCCGGCGTCGACCATCATCTCGTTTAGGTCGATGTCGAAGACCGACGGCGGCGTGATCTTCGCGACCCGGATGTTCTGCCGCCGGAGGATCTTCCTCGCGTCCTTGATGGAGTCGGCCTGGATCGCGTCCTCAACTCGCTTCCCGTCGTTGGTGAATGTGACGTACTTAAACTTCGGCATACGCTACGACTTCTTCCGTGGCTGGTTAGTGATCCCCAGCATCCGGGTCAGCTCCTCCGGGTTGTTCGAATAGGTCAGGGCCGTCTCCGCGGTGATGATCCCCGAGTCCAGGTGCTTCTTGATGTGCTGGTTCATGGTGTTCATTCCCGTCTCCTCCTGTCCGATCTGCATCTGCGAGTAGATCTGGTGGACCTTGTCCTCCCGGATGAGGTTCCGGATCGCCGGCGTGATCCGGAGGATCTCCTGCACGAGCGCCCGGCCCTTCGGAACCCGCGGCAGGAGCTGCTGGGCGACCACACCCTGGAGGACGAAGGAGAGGAGGGTCCGGATCTGCTCCTGCTGCTCGTGGGAGAAGACGTTGATGATCCGGTTGATCGTCTGGACGGTGGAGTTCGTGTGGAGGGTTCCGAAGACCACGTGGCCCGTCTCGGCGATGGTCAGCGCGGCTTCGATGGTCTCCGTGTCCCGCAGCTCCCCCACGAGGACGATGTCCGGGTCCTGCCGCAGGAGGGACTTGATCCCCTTCCCGAAGCTCAGCGTGTCGGCGCCGATCTCCCGCTGGTTCACGAGGGAGAGCTTGTGCTGGTGCACGAACTCGATCGGATCCTCGAGGGTGATGATGTGGTTCGGGGACGCCGAGTTTAGCTTGTCGATGATGGACGCGAGGGTCGTGGACTTCCCCGACCCCGTCGGGCCCGTGACGAGGAAGAGGCCGCTGGAGACGTTCACCATCTCGAGGAGGACCTTCGGGAGCCCGAGGGCGTCGAAGTCCGGGATGAGGCTCGGGATCTGTCGGAAGACCGCGGCCACCGCTCCCTTGGAGTAGAAGACGTTGGCCCGGAACCGGGCG